>JBJOEU010000252.1:0-4351 GCA_046049115.1 Pseudomonadota bacterium | reverse complement strand
CCTATGAGGATATTTACCTCGATCAACCTAAACCAGCTATGGTTCAGCGGATTTGTGCCGTAAAAGGGCATTTAAAAGGGTGCATTCCGTTACAATTTGCTGGTTAACATAGAGAAAAATCAGACACATTCAGTGACTAATACAACACAATCCAAAGCAAAGTCAGTAAAAAGCCTATCGCGGGCAGTATGCCTGCCATTGTGACGCCGATGTTCGAGGATGGAAGTCTGGATTTTCCGGCTTTACGTTCCTTGCTCGATTGGCATGTAGCCGAAGGTTCTGATGGCATTGTGATTGTTGGTACCAGTGGCGAGTCTCCCACGGTGTCTGTTGAAGAGCATTGCGAGCTGATTAAAGTGACTGTTGATCACATTGCTGGGCGTATCCCAGTGATCGCTGGTACTGGTGGTAATTCCACTACTGAGGCAATTGAGTTAACTCAATTCGCTAAGTCGGTTGGTGCTGATGCCAGTCTGCAAGTAGTGCCTTATTACAACAAGCCAACCCAAGAGGGTATGTATGCTCACTTTAAGAAAATTGCGGAGTCAGTCGACCTGCCTGTAATTTTGTATAACGTTCCCGGAAGAACCGTTGCTGATCTTGCTGGCGAGACTACTGTTCGTCTAGCAGGGGTTCCAGGCATCATCGGCATCAAAGATGCTACAGGAAGTATTGAGCGCGGTACTTTGTTGCTAGCTGATCTTCAGCGTGCTGGACACTCAGATTTTTCCGTATTTTCTGGCGACGATCTCAGTGCGGCAATGCTGATGCTGATGGGTGGCAAGGGCAATATTTCTGTAACGGCTAATATTGCGCCCCGCTTGATGCATGAGCTGTGTCGGGCAGCAATGTCCGATGATGTCGTCAAGACGCGTGCGATTCAATATCAATTACTGGCCGTGCATAAAGCCATGTTTACCGAGGCAAATCCAATTCCTGTGAAATGGGCCCTGCATGAAATGGGTAAAGTGACCTCAGGCATTAGATTACCTTTAACTCCTTTAAGTGTTGCCTTGCGCGAACCTTTGAAGGCTGCATTGAAACAGGCTGGCTTACTATGATGAATTTGATGCAATCCTTGCGCCAACACTGCGCAACCTTAATAATTCTCTCCTTCACAAGCCTTGCACTGCTCGGTTGCAAATCTGTGGGCACGAACGATACGGTTGATTACAAATCTGCAGGCGCTGTGCGTGGGCCTAATTTGTCTTATCCACCAGACTTGATTACCGCTCAAGCTGATCGTCGTTATATCGTTCAGGATGGTTCTGCCACCATGTCTGAGTACAACGCTGCAGTAAAAAAATCAGTCCAAACACGCAAGAACGTCATGACGGGTATCCCGGGCATGCGTATCGCCCGCGATGGTGAGCGTCGTTGGTTAGTCGTTGAGAAGCCAGCTCCAGAGCTCTATCCGCAAATTAAAGATTTTTGGCAAGAGAATGGTTTCCTATTGGTGATTGACTCACCCTCTACCGGCATCATGGAAACTGATTGGGCAGAGAACCGAGCTAAGATCGCACAAGACTTTATTCGCTCTGCAATTGGTGGTGCATTAGATTCTCTTTACGATACTGGTGAACGCGATAAGTACAAGACCCGTCTTGAAGTTAGTAAGCCTGGCGAAACAGAAATTTATATTACCCAGCGCGGTGCTATTGAAAAGTGTGTGAATGATCCTGAACTCGAAGCCGCATTCTTGGCTCGCTTGATGGAGCGTTTGGGTATGACCCAAGAAATGGCAAAGGCACAGGTTGCGGCGCCACTCGGTCCAAAGACGCCTAAGGCGAAATTGATTCAAGAGGGTGTGAATACTGCTTATATTGAGATGGCAGCTGGCTTTGATCGCGCATGGCGTGACACTGGACTTGCTTTAGACCGCTCGAACTTTACCGTTGAAGATCGTAATCGTGCAAATGGTATTTACTATGTGCGTTATGTCAATCCGAAGGATTTGGGTGATACCAAGGGATTTTTCACTAACTTATTTAGTAGCAAAGATGACTCAAGCTTGAAGGCGAAGAAATACCTCGTTGTGGTCAAATCGACTGGTGATAATTCTTCAAGGGTGAATGTTCAGAATGCAGATGGTAAGCCCGAAAATACCGCCGCTGGATTGCAGCTCTTAACATTGCTTACCGACCAAATGGCGAGATAGGTATTCAAGCTTAGTAAACTGAGCCAATAAAAAAGCCGCTTCTCAGCGGCTTTTTTTCTTCAAGAAGAAGATTACTTCTTAGCGTCAGCAGCAGGTGCAGCTGGGGCAGCTGGAGCAGCTGGAGCAGCAGCAGGAGCTTCAGCAGCTGGAGCAGCGGCAGGAGCAGCAGGAGCAGCTTCAACAGGTTTTGCTTCTTCTTTTTTACCGCAAGCGGCCAAAGCGATTGCCAACATTGCTACGAGTGCTAGTGACTTCTTCATGTGTAATTTCCTCTTAAAAAATATCATTAATAACCGGTTATTAATACTTGGCAAGTACAGGGTTAAACCCTAAGTACTTTCCAGCATTCATTATAGCCATCTGCTAATTGAGCGTTAAAAAAGCAGCCATCCCGCTTCAAAAGCCTCAAAAAGGCTGTTGTTTATTCCAATTTTTGCTAGGGAGCCTGTGAATGCTTTGTTGCTTGCCAGTGAGCGCCAGGCCGCTTGTGTCGCTGCAGTTTGACCGCCAGTCATCTCTTCGCCATTGCAGTAAATTCTTGAGCCCAAAGCAAGTAGCCTTGTGTGGGGGTGTACTTGTAAAGCTTGCTTACTAAGCCGACGCCTGAATTCCTCGGGGGAGAGATCATTGGTCGTTCCATCAAAGTATGCCTGTGGTTTTGGTTCACTGAGATAAGCAGCTATGCCAGGAAGAAATGTTTCTATGCGATCGAGTTTTAAGCCTTTTAACTTTTGCGCTACTTGCGTAATGATTTCAACTGGCAGCTGTTCTGCACAATCAGTTGCCGCTTGCTTGGGATCTGCAAAGCGCTTATTGAGCTCAGGAATATCTTCCAGTGATTCAGCTAAACGCCATAAGCCTTCTTGCAAGATTTCTTTATAGCTTTGCGATCTAAAACCAACTGACCAAGTCTGGCAGCCTGCATCTAAAGCAATGCCATCATGAAAAGTCCTGCAAAATTTTCATAGGCAGATTTGGGTTCAGGGTTAAATCTTTTTGCTCGGAGATACGCCAACGTCTGCGCCCCGACATCTGAATTAAAAAAACATCATAAGAATCAAAGTGGGGGCCAACGCCGCCGTCAGGACCAGCAATGCTGATCATCAAATCGTCTAAGCGTGCATCCGGAATAAAGCGAAACCAAGACAATACTTTCGCAGCTGCAGGATGTTTTGCTTCCATGCCTTGAATAAGTAATGTCCAATCCGGCTTCTCGATGGAAGGGATGGATTTCTTTTTAAATGGACCATTTGTAAAAGTCCAAGGCTTTGCCTTAATCAATCTAGACTCTACTGTCTCATCGCTTGCTATTGCGAACAACTCCTCGGGCGATATCGCACTGCCTAAGGGCTCACCCAATTGTTTGGCAAGCTCAAAGGCGGGGATAGCACCTCGCACTAACAGCGACTTCTTATGCCAATAGGATTTCATGAACTGCTGAGGGCTATTGCCCCCCAGAAGCGCCCATGGCAGATCTAGCGGAAGATTTTGGGGTGCCTGCGGTGGCTCGTAGGGCTTGCTCAAGTAAAATGCTGTCATATAAGTAAAAAGCTGTTTAAAACACAATGTCGAATGAATTACGCATGAAGATCGAAAAAAATACCGTTGTATCCCTGCGCTACAAATTAACAGATGCGCAAAACAATATTATCGAGGAACCGGATTCTCCGATGGTATACCTGCACGGCGGTTATGAGGGCACTTTTCCGAAGATTGAAACTTTGCTCGATGGTCAAGACGTTGGTTACGAAGCAAGCATTCAACTTGAGCCTAATGAGGCCTTTGGCGAGTACGATCCCGAGTTATTGAAGATTGAGCCTCGTGCGCGCTTTCCTGAGCCCTTGGAGGTAGGTATGCAATTTGAGGGTGTGCCCGATGCTGAAGAGGAAGAGCTTGATCCTAGCGATGCTGATGATGAGCCTTTGATTTATACCGTTACCGATGTGGCTGATAGCCAAGTAGTTTTAGATGGCAATCATCCGTTGGCTGGTATGGCCCTGCGATTTTGGGTGCAAGTAGAAGATATTCGTGCCGCTACTGATGAGGAAATTGAAAATCGTCATCCCGAGGGCGCTGAAGCATTCGCATTTGGAATGCCAGATGATTCCGATGATGAAGATGAAGATGAGGATGATGAAATCCTAGGCGGTATTACTGATGCCGGTAGTTCATCACCAACCTTGCACTAAATTA
>JBJOEU010000251.1:0-2778 GCA_046049115.1 Pseudomonadota bacterium | reverse complement strand
ACGCCCCTGGCGAGCGGCAAATTTTATCGGGACTCAATATGGAGTTCCGTCGCGGCCAAGTGGTTGCGGTGATGGGTGGCTCTGGTTGCGGCAAGACCACCATTCTCAGACTCATTGGCGGTCAGTTCACTGCGCAGTCTGGAAAAGTTTTATTTGAAGACCATGACATTGGCAAAATGAGCGGTGCTGAATTAATGGCCGCTCGTCGTCGCATGGGCATGCTGTTTCAGTTCGGGGCACTTTTTACTGATCTCAGCGTTTTTGAAAACGTCGCCTTTCCTTTGCGTGAGCACACTAATTTAAGTGAAGACTTATTACGCTCTTTAGTGCTCATGAAACTCAATGCAGTGGGCCTGCGTGGTGCACGTGATTTAATGCCCTCACAGATTTCTGGTGGTATGGCACGCCGTGTTGCTTTAGCCAGAGCAATTGCCTTAGATCCTCCGCTCATCATGTACGACGAGCCCTTTGCTGGCTTAGACCCAATTTCATTGGGGATTACGGCGCGCTTGATTCGGGATTTGAATCAAGCTTTGGGTGCAACCAGTCTTTTGGTTACACATGATGTGGAAGAAACTTTTGAAATTGCAGATTACGTCTATTTCATTGCCAATGGTCGTATTGGTGCGCAAGGTACTCCAGCAGAATTGAGTCGATCTACGGATCCGTTTGTTCGTCAGTTCTTGGATGCTTCGCCGGATGGCCCAGTACCGTTTCACTATCCAGGACAGAGCCTTGAAGAAGATTTTGGGGTGAGCCTCAAATGAGCATACTCAGTAAAACTATGGATCTCTTGGGCGATCTTGGATTCTTTATTCGTCGAAACTTGACTAGCCTTGGGCTTGCTGCGCGGATGTTTGCCGCAGTGATTTGGCGCTCTGGTTTTCTACTAAAAAGACCTCGTTTAGTTTCCGATCAAATTTTATTTTTAGGTAATTACTCATTCGTGATTATTGCGGTATCTGGTTTGTTTGTTGGTTTTGTTTTGGGCTTACAGGGTTATTACACTCTGAATCGTTATGGCTCTGAACAGGCTCTCGGTTTATTGGTTGCGCTATCGCTCACCCGGGAATTGGGCCCTGTAATCACTGCCATTGGGCCCTGTAATCACTGCCCTCTTGTTTGCGGGTCGTGCTGGTACATCACTGACCGCTGAGATTGGTTTAATGAAAGCCGGTGAACAGCTCAGCGCGATGGAAATGATGGCTGTGGATCCATTAAGTCGTGTGATTGCACCGCGCTTGTGGGCAGGCATTATTGCGATGCCGATTTTGGCAACGATCTTTACGGCTGTTGGTGTTATGGGCGGCTACTTTGTTGGTGTGCCCCTGATTGGAGTTGATTCTGGCGCCTTCTGGTCGCAGATGCAGGGTGGGGTAGACCTCTTTTCTGATATTGGCAACGGCCTGATTAAAAGCTTGGTATTTGGTGTAGCGGTGACTTTTATAGCTTTGTATCAAGGCTACGAAGCAAAGCCTACGCCTGAGGGTGTATCGCAGGCAACCACCAGAACTGTGGTGATTTCTTCTTTATCGGTCTTAGCATTAGATTTCCTGCTCACCGCAATGATGTTCTCGAATTAGAAAGAATAAACTGGGACTCTTATGAGAAAAAGTGCAATTGATGTTTGGGTCGGAATTTTTGTAGCCATCGGTTTATTGGCCGCTTTGTTTCTCGCATTAAAGGTTGGCAATATGAATGCCGTTTCTTTTGCGCCAACTTACAAAATCTCTGCTCGTTTTGACAACATTGGCGGTCTTAAGCCGCGCGCACCAGTTAAAAGTGCGGGTGTAGTTGTTGGACGTATTGCGAATATCTCTTTTGATGACAAAACTTACCAAGCCACTGTCACCATGACCATTGAGGATGCCTATAAGTTTCCTAAGGACTCATCTGCAAAGATTTTGACTTCAGGTTTATTGGGTGAGCAATACATTGGGCTTGAGGCCGGCGGCTCTGATGATATGTTGGCAGTTGGAGACAAGATTACTCAGACTCAGTCGGCCGTTGTTCTAGAAAATCTGATTAGTCAGTTTTTGTACAACAAGGCTGCTGATAGTGGCCAAGACAAGGGCGCAGCAAAGTAATGGCCTTACTAGCAAAGCTCAAGCGCATGGTCTTACTGGGTTTGATTGGGACCATGGTGGGTTGCGCATCTATTCCGGCTGGGGTTGCGCCCTCACCGCACGATCCTTGGGAGCCGTTTAATCGCTCCGTTTTTGAGTTCAATGAAGGCTTAGATACCTATCTACTCAAACCAGTAGTAGCTGGCTACCGCTTTGTTTTGCCAGAGTTTGTGCGTGACGGCATTTATAACTTTTTTAGCAATTACAGCGACATCTACACTGCATTACAGAACCTTTTGCAGGGAAAGCCTGACTACGCCTTTAGCGACCTAATGAGGGTGGTGGTTAACACCACCTTCGGTTTAGGCGGTTTAATTGATATGGCAACTCCAGGTGGCCTACCAAAGCATAAGGAAGATTGGGGTCAAACCTTTGGTGTTTGGGGCATCCCTTCTGGCCCTTATGTGGTTCTGCCGTTCTTTGGGCCAAGCAATGTCCGAGATACCTTTGGTACTGCAGCTGATTTAGAGTCCGATTACCTATTCAGATTATTGCCAGATGTTGCTATTCGTAATAGTTTGACTGGTCTACGAGTAGTGAATGCACGTAATACCTATTACGAAGCGGGTGATCTATTGGATGGGGCTGCAATCGATAAATATAGTTTTGTGCGGGATGCCTATATTCAGAGACGTGCTTACCAAATCAATGA
>JBJOEU010000250.1:0-2770 GCA_046049115.1 Pseudomonadota bacterium | reverse complement strand
AATGAATATAGTCCTCCAATCAATAAAGCAAAGAGGATGACTATGTATTTCCAGAGAGGGTAGCGATTCATATTGAGATACTTTTAAACAAGCGTATTAAGCAGACTTCAGTGAGCCTTTTGGCAATACTGTTGTGATGGCGCCTTTTTGCATCTGTACTTCGGTGCCAGCAGCAATTTCAACAGTCACTACTTGGTCTTTTAATGCAGTCACTTTGCCGATGATGCCGCCAACAGTCACTACTTCGTCACCAACAGAAAGAGACTCCAACATTGCTTTAGTTTCTTTTTGACGCTTCATTTGTGGGCGAATCATGATGAAGTACAGCACTGCAAACATCAAAAGCAAGGGAAGAAAGCTCATCAAGCCACCAGAATCTGCACCCGCGGCTGGAGCCTGGGCAAAAGCGTTACTAATCCACATACAAAACCTCCATTAATTACCAGTTGAAAACTGCTTTAGGAACTGCTTCAGTTTTAGGCTTTTAAAGCGAAGCCGTAAACCCGCAATTCTAAACTGTATGGGGCTTTGAGGGCTTATTTACGCTCTCGGGGCTATTAATCTTGTCCGGGCTCTACGCCACGCTGGCGATTCCGATGAAATTCCTCGCGATAGGCGCTAAAACGGTCTTTAGCCAGAGATTCTCGGACCTCCTCCATCAGCTGTAGGTAATACGAGAGGTTGTGGATGGTGTTGAGCTGTGACCCCAGGATCTCATTCGCCTTTTGGAGGTGATTTAAGTAGGATCTGGTGAAGTTTTTGCAGGTATAGCAAGCACAGGTGGGGTCGACAGGGCGATCATCGTCCTTGTACCCTGAATTACGAAGCTTGAGGTCACCAAAGCGGGTAAAGAGCCAGCCATTGCGGGCATTGCGAGTCGGCATGACACAGTCAAACATATCAATGCCCAGGCTAACGCCTAGCATCAAGTCTTCAGGTGTTCCAACCCCCATCAGGTAATGGGGCATGTGCTCTGGCAGCTTAGGGGCTGTGAAATTGAGGATGCGCTCAAATTCTGGCTTCGGCTCCCCAACGGAGAGGCCGCCAATAGCAATTCCATCAAAACCTTGCTGACTGACAGCATCTAGGGAGAATTCACGGAGGTTTTCAAACATGCCGCCTTGGACGATGCCAAATAGACCATTGCCGGTCTCAAGCTCGCGAAAACGTTTTAAGGAGCGATCACCCCAGCGCAGCGACATCTCTAATGAGGCGCGCGCAGTTTTTTCTGAAGTTGCCTGACCCTTGATTTCGTAGGGCGTGCACTCATCAAATTGCATTGCGATATCGCTATTCAGTACCGCTTGAATTTCCATCGACACTTCCGGCGACATAAATAATTTATCGCCATTGATCGGAGACGCAAAGGTAACGCCTTCCTCAGAAATTTTTCTGAGCGCCCCTAAGCTAAAGACCTGAAAGCCACCAGAATCAGTCAGGATCGGCTTATCCCAGCCCATGAAGCGGTGTAAACCACCATGTTTCTTCACAACATCTAAGCCAGGTCGCAGCCATAGATGAAAAGTATTGCCCAAAATAATTTGGGCTTTAGCCTCATGTAGATCCCGTGGGGTCATTGCCTTCACAGTGCCATAAGTCCCCACCGGCATAAAGATTGGTGTTTGAACACTACCGTGAGGAAGATCAAGCTTGTCATGAAATTATTGAGTTAAGGCGGCTTAAGAACATCGCATCGCCGTAGCTAAAAAAGCGATATTTATTCTGAATGGCATGTTGATAGGCATTGCGAATATTGTCGACACCCGCAAAGGCGCTCACCAACATCAGTAGGGTCGATTTTGGCAGATGAAAGTTAGTTAGTAGGCAATCCACGGTTTTGAATGTGTAGCCAGGCGTAATAAATAAATTCGTTTCGCCACTAGCCTGCTGGGTTTGAGCTTCACTCTCTAGGGCGCGCAGGCTAGTTGTGCCGACTGCAATGACTCTGCCGCCTGCCTGTTGGGTAGCCTGAATTGCTGCAAGAGTTTGCGCAGGAATTGAAAACCACTCGTAATGCATTTTGTGTTTACTGAGATCTTCTTCGCGAACGGGTGTGAAGGTGCCTGCACCCACATGTAGGGTGACTGTGGCCTGTTTAACGCCGAGCTCACTCAGCTGCTGGAGAATGACTTCATCAAAGTGCAAGCCTGCTGTAGGGGCTGCTACAGCGCCAGGATTCTTGGCGACTACAGTTTGATAGCGATTGGCATCCTCTTGATCTGGTTGGTGCTCGATATAGGGTGGCAGAGGTAATTCACCAAAGCGCTCTAGTAAATCAAATACATTTTCAGGGAACCGAACTTCATAGAATCGGCCGTCATAGCCAATCATTTCAACGGGGAAGGTTTCGCTAGCTTGGTTGTGTACATGAACAATGCTGCCGATCTTGGGAACCTTAGAGGCCCTGATTTGTACCCAGGCTTGCTTATCTCCGCTGATGCGTTCAATGAGGAGCTCTACATTGCCACCCGTCTCTTTTTTGCCATGCAGGCGAGCAGGAATCACTTTGGTGTCATTAAAGACCAGTAAATCCCCCGGTTTTATTAACTTCAGGATGTCTGGGAACTGCCGATCAACTAATTGGGCGTCATTACCCCCCTCTATATTGAGCTCTAAGAGGCGGCTATCCGTTCTTTTTGCTAGCGGGTGCTGGGCAATCAGTTCGGGCGGAAGGTCGTAATTGAAGTCGGAAAGTTGCATAGCATTACCATCAGGTATTGGATTTTAACGATGACGACTAAGCGACCGCCAACTGCACTCGAAAAGATGG
>JBJOEU010000249.1:0-2700 GCA_046049115.1 Pseudomonadota bacterium | reverse complement strand
TTGAAACTGATTTGATGAGTGTGTAAACATGCCCTAATAATAGCTAGAATAGAAACATGAAGCATACCGAAGCCTGGAAAAGATCCTCCCCCAACGAAATCAAAATCGGCCTAGTATCTATTTCCGATAGAGCGAGTAAGGGCATTTATACCGACGAGGGCATCCCTGCCCTGCAATTGTGGCTACAAACTGCCATCAGCACCCCCTGCGTCTTTCATGAGCGCCTGATTGCAGATGAGCGGGAAATTATTACCGAAACGATCGTGGAGCTCACGGATGATCTAGGCTGTGATTTAGTCCTCACCACAGGCGGTACAGGCCCTTCACGCAGAGATGTCACCCCTGAGGCCACAATTGATGCTGGAACCCGGGAAATGCCCGGATTTGGCGAGCAAATGCGCCAAATTAGCCTGCGCTTTGTACCTACTGCGATTTTGTCACGCCAAACCGCAGTTTTACGAGAAATTGAGGGCCACACTGCCCTAGTTATCAACCTGCCAGGTCAACCCAAGTCCATCAAAGAAACCCTTGAAGGTTTGAAGGATGCTGAAGGTAAATCAATTACTCCGGGCATCTTTGCTGCCGTCCCCTATTGCATCGACCTGATCGGCGGCCCTTATATCGAGACCGATGAAACCATCATCAAAGCCTTTAGGCCTAAAAGCGCCCTTAAGAAATAAGGTGGACCCTAGTTTTGGGGAATGCAAAAGGGTCTATTAATAGACCCTTTTTCTCATTACGAATACTGAAATTTATTCCGGCAAAGGCACGATGAACTTTTCTCGGTAGTACTTGAGCTCTTCAATCGATTCCTCAATATCAGCCAGGGCGGTATGTGCCTGCTTTTTAGTAAAGCCCTTGACCAGCTCAGGATGCCAACGCTTGCAGAGCTCCTTGAGAGTTGAAACGTCAATATTTCGATAATGAAAGAAGGCCTCTAGTTTTGGCATGTACTTCGCCATAAAGCGTCGATCCTGACCAATCGTGTTGCCACACATTGGCGCAATACCGGGCTTGATGTATTTTTTCAAAAAGGCAATGCATTCAGCCTCGGCAGTGGCTTCATCCGTGCTTGAGGCCTTAACCTTGTCAATCAGGCCGGAGCGGCCGTGAGTACCCTTATTCCAGGCATCCATTGCATCGAGTAGGGCGTCTTCCTGGCGGATCACCCAAACAGGAGCGGTAGCGATGGTGTTGAGGTACGCATCAGTCACGATCACAGCAATTTCTAAAATGCGCTCTTTTTCAGGATCTAGGCCTGACATCTCCATATCCACCCAAATGAGGTGCTCATTGGCTGGCGCCGCCTTTGGTGTTGGAGTACTTGTTTTTTCACTCATATCTATAATCATCTCATGACATTCACAATTGTTTTTCTAATCGCCTTCATCGCCAGCTTTGGTCTACGCCACTGGTTATCCCAACGCCAAATTCGGCACGTCGCTATCAACCGCGATGTAGTGCCTGCTGAGTTTGCATCACAGATCTCTTTAGCTGGGCACCAAAAGGCTGCCGACTATACGATCGCCAAACTGCGCCTAGGCATTTTAGAGAATGGCGTCAGTGCCATTATCTTGATCGGCTTCACGCTCTTGGGTGGTTTACAGATCTTAAATCTATCGCTCCTACAGCTATTGGGTGAGGGCATTGCTCAACAAATCTCTTGGTACAAACAGTTTTACCTAGAAGAGCGCTTTGGTTTTAATCGCATGAACGGCAAACTCTTTTTTAGCGATATGTTCAAGGGCTTAGGTGTTGGTGGCGCAATTGGCGTTCCCCTCCTCTGGGTCATCCTCAGTCTGATGGCTCAAGCAGGCGACTTTTGGTGGCTGTGGGCTTGGGGCGTACTCACTGTATTTAGTCTATTAATGCAGTGGATATTCCCGACCTTCATCGCGCCGATCTTTAATAAGTTTCAAGCGCTCGAAGAGGGGCCCCTGAAGACGCAAATTGAAGCCTTATTAAGCCGCTGTGATTTTGCTAGCCAAGGTCTATTTGTCATGGATGGTAGTAAGCGCAGTGCGCACGGCAATGCATTTTTTGCAGGCATGGGCAAAGCGAAACGTATTGTCTTTTTTGATACCTTGATTGAGAAGCTCAATCCCGGCGAAGTAGAGGCCGTGCTGGCTCATGAACTTGGTCACTACAAGTGCAACCATATCCGCAAGCGTCTGCTAGTTTCCTTTGCAATGAGCTTTGTGACATTTGCACTCTTGGGCTGGATCAGCACCCAAGCATGGTTCTACACCGATCTGGGTGTGATGCCCAGTCTCAATGGCTATAACGGTGGCTTGGCTTTAGCACTCTTCATGCTGGTATCTCCAGTATTTAGTTTCTTCTTAACACCGCTCTCTAGCTTGGCATCACGCAAACACGAATACGAGGCAGATGGTTTTGCTGCCGATAAATCTTCTGCGAGTGATTTAATTTCTGCTCTAGTTAAGCTCTACCAAGATAACGCATCAACCCTAACGCCAGATCCGATCTATACCGCTTTTTATAGTTCGCATCCGCCCGCTCCATTGCGCATTGCCAATCTCAAACGATTTAACTAAGCAATCTGGAATTGTTGAATTAATGGAACAATTTCATGCGCTACTAACTGCCTCCTATGGAAGGCATTATTTAGCGCAACGTTTAGTTAAAGATGAACGAGGAAATGAATCTCCAACCGGTGAATTAATTCAAGTTAGCACTCCG
>JBJOEU010000248.1:0-3135 GCA_046049115.1 Pseudomonadota bacterium | reverse complement strand
GGATTACGCGCAGCTGCCATTTACTGGGATCTGCGCGTACCCAAATTATTTATTACTAAAACGCGCTAACGGCGCCATCACTACGAGGATCCCAGCCGCCATGTAGCGTGCCTGATGGATCGCGAATAATGCAGCCAGCATGACCAACGGTCTCATCAAACGCATCGAGCATTTCTATCTCGTGTCCCAAGGCGTGAAGCTCTTTGGCGACCCATGGACTAAAGCGGGATTCTAATTTCAAACTGTCGCTAGTTTGTCCCCAAGTTCTGCCGAGCAACCAACGTGGGCGACTGATCGCATCTTGTGGATCAAGCCCATAGGTGGCTGTGCGGGTAAAGACTGCACACTGAGTTTGAGGTTGACCGTCGCCACCCATGGTGCCGTAAACCATAGACCGACCATCCTTAAATAAGGCCATGGCTGGATTCAATGTATGGAAAGGTTTGCGATAAGGCTCAAGGTGATTGAGTGTCTTTGGATCCAGCGAGAAGCTGCAGCCTCGGTTCTGCCAGTTCACGCCAGACTTGGGTAGCACGATGCCAGCGCCAAACTCGTGATAAATACTTTGGATGAAAGAAACACAATTTCCATCGCCATCGATCACACCCATCCAAATTGTGTCGGCTGGCCCCTTACCCTGACCCCAAGGCAATGCCTTTTCAGGATCAATATTTTTTGCTAATTTTTTTAAGAATGCAGGAGCCAAGAAAGATTGCGCATTTCTTGTCATATACGCTGGATCAGTTACAAATTGATCGCGCACCTTAAATGCCTGTTTTGTAGCTTCAACACAGTGGTGAACATATTCAGCGCTATCGACTTTGAAGCGCTTGAGATTGAGTTGATCCAAGATGCCGATGATCATTAAAGAAACGACACCTTGCGTAGGCGGAGTCATGTTGTAGACCTTGCCCATGCTGTGCTTGAGTTCAAGCGGGTCAATCAGTTTGGCTTGATGGCGATGCAGATCCGATAATCTGAGAGGGCTACCGATATCTGTGAGTTCCTTGGCAAGTAATTCAGCTAAATCACCGCGGTAGTAGTCTTCAGTGCCTTTACGAGAAATTTGGCGCAAGGTTTTTGCAAGACGCTCTTGTTTGAAGATGCTGCCTACTTCAGGAGCCTTGCCATCTACTAAGAATGTTTCAGCAAACCCTGGAATGTCAATGAGTTCACCGCGTTTCTTGGCGGTCAGGCTAGACTGACTATTGGTAACAGGAACTCCGGCCTCGGCATAGTGAATGGCATCCGCTAACAACCGAGATAAAGGAAGCTTTCCACGCAATCCCTGCTTAGAAAGTTGTAGCGCTGCACCCCAACCAGAAATAGTGCCCGCAACTGTATTGGCCGCAATAGAGCCTCTGAAGGGGATGGCGGAGGTAATGCCGCGCGCGGCGTACCACTGCTTAGTAGCCAGACCAGCCGCTGCACCACAGGCATCAATTCCCCCCATAGCCTTACCTGGTGAGTGGATTACCCAAAAAGAGTCGCCGCCAATGGAATTCATATGGGGGTAAACAACTGCGATCGTTGCGGCTGCGGCGATCATTGCCTCTAGTGCATTGCCACCTTCGCGCAGTACCGCTAATGCTGATTCAGATGCGAGTGAGTGTGGCGCTACCGCCATCCCTCGAATTCCCCATTTTTGTTGCATGGTTATTGATTCCCAATATGAAATGTGTAATGTTGCTTTAGGTTTCTATTAGACGCTAGGCTAATAAATGTTGCTTTATCGCCTCTAGTTTGCAGTTTTCTCGGGAAAACCCCGATCCGATTTGATGGGGAATTACCCTAAGTATTACCCTAAGTAGTGGATTTCTTTGATTTTTTTCAAAGCATAATCGCCTAGTTGTTTTTTATTTAATAAAAATAGTTAGGAGCTACTGATGTCAACATCAACTAAAGCAGCCCCAATGACCGCTGAAGAACGCAAAGTTATTTTTGCTTCCTCTTTAGGTACGGTTTTTGAGTGGTACGACTTTTATCTTTACGGTTCATTGGCCGCCATTATGGCCAAGCAGTTCTTCTCAGGCTTAGATGCAGGCTCTGCCTTCATTTTTGCATTGCTTGCGTTTGCTGCCGGCTTTATCGTTCGCCCATTCGGCGCTTTGGTATTCGGTCGCTTAGGTGATTTGATCGGTCGTAAGTACACCTTCTTGGTAACGATCCTATTGATGGGTGGTGCAACCTTCATCGTAGGTCTATTGCCTAACTATGCAACTATCGGTGTTGCTGCCCCAGTTATCTTGATCGCATTGCGTATGCTTCAAGGTTTGGCTTTGGGTGGTGAGTACGGTGGTGCTGCCACTTACGTTGCGGAGCATGCTCCTCACGGTAAGCGTGGTGCATACACAGCTTGGATTCAAACTACAGCAACATTAGGTTTGTTCTTGTCTTTGCTCGTGATTTTGTTCACACGTGAACTGACTGGTCCAGACTTTGATGTTTGGGGCTGGCGCGTTCCATTCCTTCTCTCAATCGTGTTGTTGGGCGTTTCTGTTTACATCCGTTTATCGATGAACGAATCCCCAGCTTTCAAGAAGTCCAGCTTTCAAGAAGATGAAGGAAGAGGGCAAACTCTCTAAAGCGCCTTTGACGGAATCATTCGGTCAATGGAAGAACCTGAAGATTGTGATCCTGGCATTGTTTGGTCTGGTTGCAGGTCAAGCGGTGGTTTGGTACACAGGTCAGTTCTACGCTTTGTTCTACCTTACTCAAGTGTTGAAGGTAGATCCTAAGACTGCGAACTTGTTGATTGCTGCTTCATTGGTAATCGGTACGCCATTCTTCGTGATTTTCGGTACATTGTCAGACAAGATTGGCCGTAAGGTCATCATCATGGGTGGTTTGCTAATTGCCATCATTCTGTACATCCCGAACACGCCAGTTTCTTTGTTTAACGGCTTAACCCACTTTGCTAACCCAGCGTTAGAAAAGGCAATGGCAACTGCACCAGCAAGTATTACTGCTGATGTGAACGAATGTACTTTCCAGTTCAACCCAACAGGTACTGCGAAGTTCACAAGTTCTTGCGATATTGCAAAGCAGGTGATGGCTTCTAACTCTGCAAGCTACACAACTATTGCTGGCCCGGCCGGTGGTACTGCTGTTGTGAAGATTGGCGACACAGAGATT
>JBJOEU010000247.1:0-2791 GCA_046049115.1 Pseudomonadota bacterium | reverse complement strand
CCAAAATTGCAGTGCATAGACTCATCACGAAGGATGTATTGATACTGCTCAGCAGCACCCGTCATTTTGTTTTGACGACCCATTGCAAGTATTTGCGTAAAACCAACATAAAAGAATAATCCTTCCATTACGCACGCAAAAACGATCAATGATTTGAGCAACATTTGATCAGTTTCTAATGTCCCAGTTTTGAAATTAGGATCAGTCAACACATTAATAAAGGGAATTAAGAACTGATCTTTAGCGCGAATAGATTCAATTTCGTTGTACGCATTAAAGATTTCGCTCTGATCTAAACCTAAAGATTCGACAATGTATTGGTAGGCGTGAGTATGAATTGCCTCCTCAAAAGCCTGGCGCAATAGATATTGACGGCATTCTGGTGCAGTAATGTGGCGATAAGTGCCCAAAACAATGTTGTTGGCTGCTAAAGAATCGGCAGTTGTGAAGAAACCGAGGTTACGCTTAATAATGCGACGCTCATCTTCGGTTAAGCCATTTGGATCCTTCCAAAGCGCGATATCGCGATTCATATTGATCTCTTGTGGCATCCAATGGTTTGCGCAACCAGCCAAATATTTCTCCCAAGCCCATTTATATTTAAATGGAACCAGCTGGTTTACGTCAGTCTTGGCGTTAATCACGCGCTTATCAGCAGCATTGACACGCAAAGCTGCGCCACTAACTGAAGAAGCGGCTTGTGCGGGTGGGGTCGGTGCGACTTCTTCTTCCCAATTCAACATAACAATCTCCTAAATTCTTTTCTTTTATAAATCAGCAATCAAATGATTACTGACAAGCTTCACATTCTTCAAATCCAGCATCACCCGGGCGCATTGTGCAGGCAGGCCCATCCAACTCTTGGGCTGCTGATGCATCCGTACCATTCACACCGCCACCACTAGATACTGCGTTCAACTGACCACTTGCAACCGTAGATTTCTCGACGTGGGTTGCAGCCATTGTGCGAAGGTAGTACGTAGTCTTCAAACCACGCAACCATGCCAACTTGTACGTGTCATCCAATTTCTTGCCAGATGCGCCACCCATATAGATATTGAGTGACTGCGCCTGGTCAATCCACTTCTGACGACGTGAAGCAGCTTCAACCAACCAGCTTGGCTCCACTTCGAATGCGGTGGCATATAAGTCACGCAAATCTTGTGGAACACGATCAATCTTGGACAAGGTGCCGTCAAAATACTTCAAATCCGCAATCATGACTTCATCCCAGAGGCCGCGATCTTTCAAATCACGGACCAAGTACTCGTTTACTACGGTGAACTCACCTGAAAGGTTGGATTTCACAAACAAGTTCTGGAATGTTGGTTCGATACAAGCTGATACACCAATGATATTGGAAATCGTCGCAGTCGGTGCGATCGCCACGCAGTTGGAATTACGCATACCAAATTGCTTGATGCGAGCACGTAAGCCATCCCAATTCATAGTGGAAGAACTGTCTACTTCTAGGTATCCACCACGCTCTGCCGCCAGCAATGCCACTGAGTCTTGCGGAAGAATGCCGCGATCCCATAGGGATCCTTTATAGGTTGTGTAAACTCCGCGCTCTTCAGCCAACTCGTTAGATGCTTGATAAGCGTAGTAGCACACCGCTTCCATTGAAGAATCTGCAAACTTCACTGCCTCATCACTAGCATATGGAATACGTTGCATATGCAAGCAATCCTGGAAGCCCATGATGCCCATACCGACTGGACGATGCTTCAGGTTCGAGTTGCGTGCTTTAGCAACAGCGTAATAGTTAATGTCAATCACGTTATCCAACATCCGCATTGCAGTGCGAATTGTTTTCTGGAGCTTCTCGTGATCCAAAATCATCTTGCCAGATGCATCAGTAGTCATGTGTGCTGTCAAGTTCACAGAACCCAAGTTACATACCGCGATTTCGCTCTCGTTTGTATTCAGAGTAATTTCAGTACACAAGTTAGAGGAGTGAACTACGCCGATGTGCTGTTGAGGGCTACGAATATTGCAAGGATCTTTGAATGTGATCCATGGGTGGCCAGTTTCAAACAACATACCCAACATCTTGCGCCACAATTGCTGTGCAGGGATACGACGGAATGGCTTCAATTCGCCGGCATCTGCTTTTTTCTCATAGGCAACATATGCCTCTTCAAAAGCCTTACCAAATTTGTCATGCAAGTCAGGGGTATTAGAAGGTGAGAACAATGTCCACTCACCGCCCTCCATGACGCGCTTCATAAACAAGTCAGGGATCCAGTTTGAAGTATTCATGTCATGCGTACGGCGACGATCATCGCCAGTGTTTTTACGCAACTCAAGGAACTCTTCAATATCTAAGTGCCATGTCTCTAAGTAGGCACAAACCGCACCCTTACGCTTACCACCTTGGTTCACCGCAACTGCTGTGTCGTTCACTACTTTCAAGAATGGAACTACACCTTGTGACTTACCGTTTGTACCTTTGATATGACTTCCCAAGGCACGCACGTTTGTCCAGTCATTACCTAGACCACCAGCAAACTTAGATAGGAGTGCATTTTCTTTCAAGGCTTCGTAAATACCATCAAGATCATCATCTACCGTTGTCAAGTAGCAGCTGGATAACTGAGGACGTGTAGTCGCTGAGTTAAACAAGGTTGGCGTGCTGGACATGAAATCAAAGGTAGAAAGGATTTCGTAAAACTCGATAGCGCGACGCTCACGATCCAACTCATTCAAAGACAAGCCCATTGCGACGCGCATGAAAAATGCCTGTGGCATTTCAATACGGCGGTCCTCAATATGCAAGAAGTAACGATCA
>JBJOEU010000246.1:0-3215 GCA_046049115.1 Pseudomonadota bacterium | reverse complement strand
AGAATGCTGAGCCTGCGGTCGTTGTTTGTAGTGGCAAAAATTTCTCATGGGTATCTAAGGTTGCTTTTAAGGCGGGTACTAAACATGTCTTTACTCTGGATGAGGATCGCAAGGGCACCTTATTAGATCGTGCCGCTAGTCAAAGCGACAAGTTCAAAACCGTTGCGGTAAAGGATGATGATTTAGCTGCCATCTTGTATACCTCTGGCACAACTGGTCGCAGCAAGGGTGCGATGTTGACCCATAAAAACTTGGGCAGTAATGCACAGGTATTGCAGAAGTTTTGGGGTTGGAAAAAAGGCGATGTCTTATTGCATGCGCTTCCAATCTTTCATGTGCATGGATTATTTGTGGCTGCGCATGGGGCATTAATTAACGGCAGCAAAATGATTTGGTTGCCACGCTTGGACACTGCGCAATTGATTCATCACATGCCAAGTTCGACTGTGATGATGGGTGTGCCCACTTTCTATGTGCGCCTACTAGCAGATAAGAATTTCAATAAGAACGTCACGCGCAATATGCGTCTGTTTGTATCGGGCTCTGCACCATTGCTGACTGAAACATTTAACTCTTTTAAAGAAGTCATTGGCCAGCCAATTCTTGAGCGCTATGGCATGAGTGAAACCGTGATGCTCGTTTCCAATCCATACAAAGGCAATCGCGTAGGCGGGTCGGTTGGCTTGCCTCTACCCGGCGTCAAAGTGCGCGTGGTGAATGAAAGCAACAAGCCTTGCGGTGTTGATGAAATCGGCAGCATTCAAGTAAAGGGCCCGAATATATTTAAGGGCTACTGGCGTATGCCAGAAAAAACTGCCGAAGAATTTACTAAAGACGGCTGGTTTAAGACTGGTGACGTTGGCCGCTGGGGTGGCGATGCTAATGGTGGTAAAGCGCCCAAGGACTACCTCTGCATTGTTGGTCGTAGCAAAGATTTGATAATCTCTGGTGGCTACAACGTGTATCCAAAAGAGATCGAAAGTTTTATCGATGATATGGATGGCGTAGATGAGAGTGCCGTAATTGGCATCCCGCATCCTGATTTTGGTGAGGCTGTAATGGCGGTAGTTGTACCAAAAGCAGGCGCTCAGTTGGACTCACAGGCTATGATTGCAACGCTGAAAACGCAAATCGCGAATTTTAAGATTCCAAAGCGTCTAGAGATTGTTTCTGACTTACCTCGTAATGCCATGGGTAAGGTTCAGAAAAACATTCTGCGTCAGCAATACACCAGCTAAGAGCAAGAAGATGGCTGCTTAAAAACCAAATGCCTTGCGGCTTTCATTGAACATGAAGGCTGCAAGCATAAAGAGCATCACACCAAAGATGCGTTTGAGTTGAGCTACATTGAGTTTTCTGGCCATCTTTGCGCCCAGTGGTGCGGTAAATATGCTGACTGCCACAATACAGAGTACCGCAGGAACGTAAACAAACCCAAGTGAACCTTCAGGAAGATTGGGGTTACCCCAACTTCCATACATGTATCCGACCGTCGCTGCAGCTGCAATCGGAAAACCTAAACCTGAAGAGCTTGCCATTGCAGTATGTGGTTTGACGTTGCACCAAAGCATAAATGGCACAGTAATAAATGCCCCACCCGCACCTACTAGACTTGCAATCACCCCTGTTAGCGCCCCAAATGAGAAAAGACCCAAGGCGCCAGGTAATTCTCGTCCAGCCGTAGGCTTTTTATTAATGATCATTTGGATCGAGGTGTAGACAATAAACATGGCAAAGAATAGAGACAGCCAAGAAGTGTTGATTGCCTCAAAAATCTCGCTTCCACCAACCAGGCTGCCAATCACTAGACCGGGACTGAGTGCTGCTACTAACTTCCAATCGATCGAGTTGTGTTTGTGATGCGCCCAAATAGCTGAAGTAGTGGTGAAGAGGATAGTAGCCATACCAGTTGCGATGGCCATATGTACGATGATGTTTTGGCCAAACCCTAGATGATTAAAAACCACAATCATGAATGGCACCAAAATCATGCCGCCCCCAATGCCTAACAGGCCCGCTAGGAAGCCCGATATGCTTCCACATAACATCAACATGGCGATATCGGCTATTGACATGAATTCATATCGGCTATTGACATGAATTCCCCGCCTTAGCCGCTAGGCCGTCATCCTGAACCCTAAGGTTCAAGGTGGAACGGCTACTCTGCTTCGGGTGCATTAAGAAGTTCAGGGAGTAAACAGCGCGAAGCTGCCACTGTGAAAATTCGAAACGCTCACGCCCACAATGTAAAGATCGTTCCTGATGCTTGCGCATCGGTTCAAGGAACTATTGGCCTTGGCGAACCAGGCAGGGAAAGGGTTTGCATCAGAGCATCCACTTGATCTTCCAGAGTATGAATTTCATTCTGGAGTCGAGCAATCTCTTGTGGATCGGAGCGGGATGAACTGCTCTGTGCGGAATTCAGTTGAGATGCGGTTTGTAACTTAATGAGATCACCTGCAATCTTTAATGCAGCCATCATGCTTGCACGTTCAATGCTGCGGTTGCCACCATTAATTGCCAGTTGAATTTGCTCATCAACCAATGTGCAGGCTGCACGAAGTAGTGGCTCATGCTCAGTACTCGTGGCTAAAGTAATTTTCTGACCGGCGAGGGTTACTTCAATGCGTTGTTGGCTCATTGTCATCCTCTGGATTAGTTGGGGTCACGGGTTCGCCGAGTAAGTTCAATTGACGTCCATCACTTTGCTCTGGCAAGCGACTCAGAATATGCTGAATCCGCTTTTGTGCATCCTCAATTTTGGTCTCAAGTTGAATGCGATCCTGATGAAGTGCTTTTACAGCATCAGAGATGAGCTGAATTTTGCCCTTTAGCCTGTGCAAAGATAAGGCCATCGGATCAGATTCAGTGGAGTCACTTGGGACATGAGGGGTGTACTCGGTCATGTAGGCATTGTAGCCTTAGGGAAATGCTTTGTGAAACCCCCGATTTTGGGCTTAGTTGGGTAAAGCTATCCAATCGCCACCCAGCTTTTCTAATCGAATACGGCCATCAAATAGCGCAATCAGGGCTTGGTGGGTTTCAGGATCTTGGCTGGAACCTTGAAAATGCAGTTTGCCATTATTGAGCATGATCACATGGTCGGCCCGGAGCGCGAAATGAATCTCATGCAACACCGTTACCAAGGTTTTGCCTTGTTCCAGTAAATTGACTTGCCATTTCAAAAAATCGGCTTGGTGAGGGGGGTCTAAGTT
>JBJOEU010000245.1:0-2535 GCA_046049115.1 Pseudomonadota bacterium | reverse complement strand
TTTGCAGAAGAATTACCCTTAGTGGCACTTTTTCCAGTCTTTACTGTGGGGCACTTGGCTCCTTTTGCACAATTTTTAGGCGCTGGCGGTGCCGGCTTATCTAAACTGAGGTTACCGTTTTCCGCCATTGCCACCGAGATGTCCCCGGGGCGATGGTTCGTTTTAGGCACTAAAACCGTTGAACCCGCCCGAATTCTCATGCCCTTAGGAATGCCATTAACCGCCCTTAGGGTATCAACATCAACACCCAGGGTTTTTGCGGCCTGATCAACTGATTCTGTCTTGGTCACCTGTACTGCGGACCAAGAAGATAGTGGTTTGGTGTACTTCTTGAGGTTTTCTTGTGATTAGCGTTACTCAAGATAACCGGCTTATTAAACGAGGGGTTCAGACTATGAAACTCGTCCTCCGGAATTTCGCTCAAGCGAATGACTAAAGCCACATCGATATCAGACCCAACATCCACAGCAACAAAATAAGGATGGTTTTCTAAATCCGGCAAAACAATGCCATAAGCCTGTGGGTCTAAAACAATTTGTCGATAAGCCATTAACTTGGGAACATAGTTTCGAGTCTCTTTTGGCATCTTCAGACTCAGGTAATCCGTAGGGAGTCCTGCAGCAAGATTGCGTTTCTGGGCTTTTGAGACATTGCCTTCACCCCAGTTGTACGCAGCTAAGGCAAGATCCCAGCTACCGAATTGTTTATGTAAGCGCTGCAGATAATCCAATGCCGCATCAGTAGATTGCAAGACATCCCTGCGCTCATCTCTAAAGACGTTTTGCGTTAATCGAAAATCTTTGCCGGTTGCAGGCATAAATTGCCACAGGCCCATAGCCTTTGCACTTGATTTGGCATGGGTCACGAATGCGCTCTCGACAAACGGAAGTAAAGCGATCTCCGTTGGCATATTGCGTGTATTGACCTCTTGCACGATATAAAACAGATAGCGTGATGAACGAGCCATTGAGCGATGCACATAGTCTGGGCGTGCGCTAAGCCAACGTACTTGCTCAATCTCCAACGGTGTATTCATCGGCTCCATCTCAAAGCCATCCCGAATCCGAATCCAAAGATTGCTCGATGGTGCATACAGTTCGCTTACGGATTGATTTTTGAGATTGACTCGCTTTGCTTTGGATGCACGTGGATCCTGACGTGTCGGGGTATCCGAAGACCAATCTCCCGTACTGGCACAACCTGAGAGCGCAGCAATCATGAGGATCGCTGTATAGCGCCACAACATCAGAATCGATCCTTCCATGCCCGGATTACTGCCAATACATGTGCAGGAGAAGGTAAAGTTTTTTCGCCAGAGACTTCGAGAGCGGCATCTATCACGGCCTGTTGATCACAACGCATGAATGGATTTACCTGCAACTCTTGCCCGATGGTCGTTGGTAATGTTGGAAGATGTTGATCACGCAAAGCTTTAGCAGTCTCCGCCCAGGTAATCAGGTTGGCATTATTTGGCTCAACTGCTAGCGCAAAGCGAATATTAGATAAGGTGTATTCGTGAGTGCAATACACCAGAGTGTTTTTGGGTAGAGCGATAAATTTCGCAAGAGACTGACTCATCTGGGTTGGAGTGCCCTCAAACAAGCGACCACAGCCAGACGCAAATAAGGTGTCGCCACAGAACAGCATGGGCTCGACGACATTGGCCTGCATGTTCGCAAAGTAAGCAATGTGGCTCAGGGTATGGCCCGGTACTTCGTAAACCTCAAAGCTAATACGTGGCGCAGCGACTTCTATCTTGTCGCCTTCCATCATCGCATGTGTACGACCCGGAATATCGATCGCAGCAGGGCCATAGACTGGAATGGTAGAGCCAAGGGCATTGAGTAATGCAAGGATGCCGCCAGTATGGTCCGCATGGTGATGGGTAATTAAAATGCCAGTCAGAGTCAACTGATTTTGCTCAAGATATTGGAGTACAGGGGCTGCATCACCTGGATCCACAATCAAAGCAGACTCGCCATCATGGATACACCAGAGGTAATTGTCATCAAAAGCCGGTATCGGCCAAACTTGCAATAAAGTATTCTTCACCATAGACCGATGATACCAACCCCAACCACCCCCTCTCAGATGCCTGCACCACCATGGAGTTCGTGGGAAAAGTGGCTTCAATCACCCCCTGGACGCTATGTGCTGGCCTGGGAGCAAAAATGCTTTAATCAAATCGTGGTCGATGTCTTTGGTTTTTACGCCGTACAAATTGGGTTGCCGCAAATAAATACGCTGGCAGAAAACCGCATGCCCTTGCATGCTCTGCTGATTAATACCCACGATCGCCAAAAACAGGCTGGCCAGTTTAAATGGCATCAGATTGAGGGCAGCTCTGGTGAGCTACCTTTTGCTTCCGAGTCCATCGATTTGTTAGTGCTGCCACATGTACTGGAATTTGCTGCTGACCCCCATCAAATTTTGCGTGAAGCTGAGCGCGTCCTGCGCCCTGAGGGCCGCTTGATTATTTCTGGATTCAATCCAGCTAGTCTTTGGGGCATGCGCCAATATCTGAGTAGATTGATT
>JBJOEU010000244.1:0-2570 GCA_046049115.1 Pseudomonadota bacterium | reverse complement strand
TAAGGCAATTACAGAGGCGGCAGTCAAAATTATGGGGTGCAGCGCTGAATCAGTAGATGTTATTTACCGAGACGTTAAGAAATCAGATTGGGCGACTGCGGGCAAGTTATGGAGTGACTAATATTTGCGTATTAATGAATGCGCGATGTAGTGGGCTAAATAAGGGCTTGCAATCTCAGAAAGCACCCCCATATAGACTCTATGTGTTTTTGTATAGAAACGGCCAGTTTTCTCTATAATGGCCTTGTATTTTCAGGCGCAGAGCGCCCTTGAACCTTGTTTGGTGCCCAGGAAGGGTTTGGTGCCCAGGAAGGGACTCGAACCCCCACAACCTTACGATCGCCAGCACCTGAAGCTGGTGCGTCTACCAATTTCGCCACCTGGGCATGCCGTTATTATAAAGGCATGTGCCTTCAGGCCCACCTCTTAACTTGTTTTGGCCTTTCACCCCTCAGACTTGATGGTTTGATACAGTAGGCTAATTCAGAACTTTTATTGAAATATAGGGCATGTATTGCCAAAGGAATTAAATGCGTAAAGCAAAAAACTTGGTGCCACGAGAGGCTGACCGCTTAGGTACAGTCCAGGGTCACCGAGATGGATTTGGATTTGTTATCCCAGATGATGGCGGAGAAGATATTTTTCTTTCTGAAAGAGAAATGTCCCGCGTCATGCATGCAGATAGGGTAAATGTCAGAGTATTAGGAACAGATCGGCGCGGTCGTCCGGAAGGTCAGATCGTCGATGTCATTTTGCATGCCAATAAAGTAGTCATTGGGCGTCTCTTGAATGAGAATGGTGTTTTGATTGTTGCGCCAGAAGACAAGCGTATTGGCCACGATATTTTGATTCCACCAAAAGGCCAAGGTAACGCTAAATTAGGTCAAGTAGTCAGTGTTGAGATCATTGACTATCCAGATAGCTACCGTCAAGCCGTAGGTCGTGTTGTCGAGGTGCTAGGTGAAATCGATGATCCTGGCATGGAAATCGAAATCGCAGTCCGTAAATATGGTGTACCCCACGAATTCTCAGCGGCTGCAAAAAAAGAAGCAGAAGCTCTACCTGATACCGTTCAGCAATCCGATCTGGAGGGTCGCGTGGATTTGCGCGATGTTCCTTTGGTCACCATTGACGGTGCTGATGCCCGTGACTTTGATGATGCGGTGTATTGTGAGCCGGTTATGTACGGCAAGAGCAAGGCTTGGCGCTTGATTGTCGCGATTGCTGACGTATCTCATTACGTAAAACCGGGGCAGCCTTTAGATGACGAAGGGCTCCTGCGTGCGACTTCAGTGTATTTCCCGAGAAGGGTAATACCGATGCTGCCGGAGAAGATCTCGAACGGCCTTTGTTCTTTGAACCCTGGGGTTGATCGCTTATGTATGGTGTGTGATTCGGTAGTGGATCACAGTGGTGTGGTGTTGGCTTATCAGTTCTATCCCGCAGTGATGCATTCTGCGCAGCGCTTTACATACGATACCGTCTGGGAGATTATCTCCAACAGCAAGGGTCCGGAAGCGACGCGTTTTGCGCAGTTCAGGCCTCTACTGACTAATCTTTATTCACTATACAAAATTCTGCTCGATGCTCGCCAAAAACGTGGCGCTATTGAGTTTGAAACAACAGAAACGCAAATCATTAGCAATGAGCTGGGCAAGATCTTGCGCATTGAACCTCGTCTGCGTAATGACGCACACCGCTTGATCGAAGAGTGCATGTTGACAGCAAACGTCTGCGCTGCTGACTTTATTGATAAAAATAAGCATCTCAGTCTGTACCGTGTACACGGTGAACCTTCCGAAGAGAAGTTGGTGACTTTGCGCCAAGTTTTACGTACCTCTGGCTTGTCTTTGGGTGGCGGAGAAAAGCCGAAACCAAAAGACTATGCCAAGCTGATGCGCGAAATCAAAGAGCGTCCCGATGCCAACATGCTGCAGTCGGTTGTTTTACGCTCTATGCAGCAGGCAATGTACCAGCCTGATAACGAAGGTCACTTTGGTCTTGCGTATCCTGCATATTCTCATTTCACAAGCCCGATTCGTCGTTATCCCGATCTCTTGACTCATCGTGTCATCAAAGCAATTCTGACTAAGAAACCTTATACGCCAGTATTGCCGCCAACGGTTCCCTTAAACCTCACTTTGCCACGCAAAGGTAAGGGTCGTGAAAATGCCGTGAATGCGAAGAAGTCTCATAGCGATGCAAAAGAAGCTGCAGCTAATGGCACGCGTCTACCTAAATTACCTAAGGGCGCTAATGCGGCGATGCCTATTTGGGGTCAACTGGGTGTGCATTGCTCATCGAATGAGCGTCGTGCTGATGAAGCATCCCGTGATGTAGAAGCTTGGCTCAAGTGCTATTACATGCGCGATCATTTGGGTCAGGAATATGCTGGCACAGTTACTGGAGTAGCTACATTTGGTTTATTCATCCAATTGGAAAACCTCTTTGTTGAAGGCATGATCCATGTGACTGAACTAGGTGGTGATTACTTTCAGTACGATGAAGCCCGTCAAGAATTGCGTGGCGAGAGAACTGGTATCCGTTATCGCTTAGGTGATCGGGTTCAC
>JBJOEU010000243.1:0-2967 GCA_046049115.1 Pseudomonadota bacterium | reverse complement strand
TTAACTGATAAAGATTTCTATCGCCCTGAACATGCTCTGATCTATAAGGTCATTCAGCGTTTAGTTGGCGACAATCATCCCGCTGACGTCATTACTGTTCATGAGGCTGTTAAGTCCGAGCAGGGTGGCGACTTAGTTGGTATTGATTACCTTAATTCATTAGCGCAGAGCACTCCAAGTGCAGCGAACATCAAAGGCTATGCCGACATTGTTCGTGATCGCAGTATTTTGCGTCGCCTAATTGAAGTGTCTGACAATATTGTGAACTCGGCATTTGTTCCAGAAGGTCGTTCTGTCAGAACGCTCTTGGATGAAGCAGAGTCACGCATTTTGCAAATTGGTGAAGAGGGTAGTCGCAAAGCTGATTACCTCGAGATCGAGCCATTACTTAAAACCGTTGTTGCTCGTATTGATGAGCTCTATAACCGTCAAGGCGGAAGTGACATCACCGGCATTGCAACCGGCTTCATTGATTTAGATAAGCAAACCAGCGGCCTGCAAAAAGGCGACTTGGTGATTGTTGCTGGTAGGCCGTCGATGGGTAAGGCGCAGCCACTAGATGCTAAAGTAAAAACGGTCGATGGCTGGAAGTTGATGGGTGACTTACGTTTTGGCGATCGCCTGGCCTCTGTAGATGGCCAGCACTCCATGGTGACCGGCATCTATCCACAAGGCATTAAGCAGATTTACAAAGTCACCTTCTCTGATGGTCGTGAAGCTGAGTGTTGTGACGAGCATTTGTGGCGCGTGATGTATCGCGATTGGGATGCTCCCAAAGTCATTACTACTGTGCGTTTAATGGAAATGCTTTCTTGTGTTCGCTACAAGAACCGTTTGTGGATAGATCCTGTTTCAGGTGATTTTGGTCATTCAAATACATTGCCAATAAACCCTTGGGTACTAGGCGCATTGCTCGGCGATGGAACTTTGGCCTTGTCTCACGGAAGCGTGATGTTCTCAACTGAATCCCCCGAGCTTATTGAGCGTATGAATGCCTTAGCTGGCTATGAGATGGAGTTGGTTCATGCCAACGCATACGACTGGAGATTGGTCTCTAAAGCCAGAATCGCTGCTAACGGCCAACGTCAGTCTGTGCCAACAAATTATTTCCGCTCTGCCTTGCAAGATATAGGCGTTCTCGGTTGCAGAAGTTTTGATAAATACATCCCCACTACCTATCTCGAAGCCAACAAAACTTCTCGTCTCGCGCTGTTTCAGGGCTTGATGGACACTGATGGCTGGATTGAGAAGTGGGGCTCTATTCGTTTTTGTACTGCAAGCAAGCAATTGTCAGAAGACGTGGCTTCTTTGGCTAGATCATTGGGTGGCTTTTGCTCAATCGCAGAAAAACAGTCAAGCTACACTTACAAAGGTGAGAAGAAGCAGGGTCGCTTGGCTTATGTTTTGAATATGAGTTTTGCTCCTGGATTCCAGGCATTTACCTTGCCTGAAAAGAGGGAAAGACTCAGATCAACGTGGGATCGCCAACGTAGACTGACCTTTAAAAGTATCGAGCCATCCAGAGTGACTGAAGCTCAATGTATTTCCGTTAGTCACCCAGACAGAACCTATGTAACCAATGATTATGTGGTGACTCACAACACTGCATTTGCACTCAATATCGCAGAGAACGTCGCTCTAGCTGAAGGCTTGCCAGTCGTTGTTTTCTCAATGGAGATGTCGGGCGAGCAATTGGCGGCCCGTTTGCTGGGCTCAGTAGGGCGCGTCGACCAAGGTCGTATGCGTACTGGCAAGCTGCAAGATGATGAGTGGCCGCGTGTGACTGATGCCATTGCCCGTTTAAGTAATACCCAAATTTTGATTGATGAGACAGGTGCCTTATCAAGCTTAGAGCTACGTGCACGCGCACGTCGTATTGCCCGTAACTTTGGTGGAACACTTGGCCTGGTTGTGATTGATTACTTGCAATTGATGAGTGGCTCCGGTTCTGAGAATCGTGCAACGGAGATTTCTGAAATCTCACGCTCCCTCAAATCGCTCGCAAAAGAATTACAGTGTCCAGTAGTTGCACTATCACAGTTAAATCGTGGCCTTGAGCAACGCCCTAACAAGCGCCCAATCATGTCAGACTTGCGAGAGTCAGGTGCGATCGAGCAAGATGCTGACTTAATTATGTTCATCTACCGTGATGAGGTGTATCACCCAGATACCACTCAAGACAAAGGCATGGCAGAGATCATTATTGGTAAGCAGCGTAACGGACCAATCGGTACTGTGCGCTTAAGCTGGCAAGGTCCGTACAACTGTGCGCTTAAGCTGGCAAGGTCCGTACACCAAGTTTGATAACTTGGCGATGGGGTCAGTCGGCTACTCTTCTGGTGGATACGAACCTTTCTAATTCGAAAGTAGTAAAGTAAAAGCTAGAACTAATAAGAAAAAAGTAGCAATCAAGAATAAAAAAGCCTCGCAATGCGAGGCTTTTTAACTTGATGCGAGAGGTATTTACTTTCCGCCTTCACACTTCTTAATGGATGCAGCTTTAGCGGCGCCATAAAGCGGTTTGCCGTCCTTGCTTACTGCCTTAGCTTCGCAATCATTGGGTTTAGCATCGCCCATACATTTCTTGATAGATGCATCCTTAGCTGCGCCGTACAGTGGCTTACCTTCTTTGCTTACAGCTTTGGCTTCACAGGCTGCTTGATCTGCAATAGCAATAGATGGAATTGCAAAACTGAATGCAATACTTAAAGCGATGATAATTTTCTTCATACGAGCCACTCCCAAATGAGTAATCTAAAGAACTAATTGTTCTACTTGCAAATGTAAACAATATTCAGTGTTTTGGAAATACCGTATTAATACTATCAGCTGAAAAGCTAATAATTAAGGCGTCAATCTTCTAGCCTCAGTAAACCTTGCTGCCCAGTAGGGTGCAGTGATGTACTCCAGACGCACAGTTCCGCCAGCGCTTGGTGCATGCACAAATCTTCCTTGCCCTACATAGAT
>JBJOEU010000242.1:0-2537 GCA_046049115.1 Pseudomonadota bacterium | reverse complement strand
CTTAGGAGAAGTTATGTCAGTAACTATGCGTCAAATGCTGGAAGCCGGTTGCCATTTTGGTCACCAAACCCGTTTCTGGTCCCCAAGAATGGCCCCTTACATTTTCGGCCATCGCAACAAAATTCACATCATCAACTTAGAAAAAACATTGCCAATGTTTCAGGATGCCCTGAAATTTGCAAAACAAGTTGCTGCGCGTTGGTACTAAGCGTCAATCACGCGAGATCATTGCTGAAGAAGCTGCTCGTGCTGGTATGCCTTACATCGACAGCCGTTGGTTGGGCGGTACGCTCACTAACTTCAAAACTGTTAAAGGTTCCCTCAAGCGTTTGAAGGATATGGCAGTTGCTAAAGAAGCTGGCGATTGGGAAAAGCTTTCTAAGAAAGAAGCGTTGACTAATGATCGCGATCTCGACAAGTTGCAAAAAGCGCTTGGCGGTATTCAAGATTTGAACGGCGTTCCTGATGCGATTTTCGTAGTGGACGTTGGTTATCACAAGATTGCTATTACTGAAGCCAACAAGCTTGGTATTCCAGTTATCGCTGTAGTGGATACCAATCACTCACCAGATGGCGTTGATTACATCATTCCTGGTAACGATGACTCCAGCAAAGCTGTTCTTCTCTACGCTCGTGGCATTGCTGATGCAATCCTCGAAGGTAAATCAAACTCCGTTCAAGAAATCTTGACTGCCGTTAAAGAAGGTGAAGAAGAGTTTGTTGAAGAAGGGAAAGCTGAATAATGGCCGCTATTACCGCTGCAATGGTTGGTGAGTTACGCGCCAAGACTGATGCTCCGATGATGGAGTGCAAAAAAGCATTGACTGAGGCTGATGGCGATATGGCTCGTGCAGAAGAAATTCTGCGTGTAAAGCTCGGTAGCAAAGCTGGTAAAGCCGCATCCCGCGTTACTGCTGAAGGTATTGTTGCTTCAGCGATCAATGGCACTACAGGTACTTTGCTTGAAGTGAACTGCGAAACTGACTTCGTTTCAAAAAATGATGATTTCTTGGCATTCACACAAGCCTGCGCTAACTTGATTTCTGAAAAGAATCCAGCTGACGTTGCTGCGTTGCTAGCATTGCCAATGAACGGTCAAACTGTGGATGAAGTTCGTAGCGCCTTGATCGGTAAGATCGGCGAGAACATCATGCCACGTCGCTTTAAGCGTTTCGCTGGTAGCAACAAGTTGGTTTCTTATCTCCACGGTACGCGTATTGGCGTCATGGTTGAGTTCGAAGGTGACGAGACTGCAGCTAAAGACGTAGCAATGCATATTGCTGCAATGAAGCCAGTGGCTTTGTCGATGGCCGATGTTCCTGCTGAAGCGATTGCTGTTGAGCGTAGTGTTGCTGTTCAAAAGGCTGCTGAATCTGGTAAACCACCAGAAATCGTTGAGAAGATGGTGGAAGGTTCTATTCAGAAGTACCTCAAAGAGGTTTCTTTGTTGAACCAAACTTTCGTTAAAAACGACAAGCAATCTGTTGAGCAAATGCTTAAAGCCGCTAACACCACAATCAAGGGTTTCACCATGTTTGTTGTGGGCGAGGGCATTGAGAAGCGTCAAGACGACTTTGCCGCTGAAGTTGCTGCTCAAGTTGCCGCTGCTAAAGGCGCTTAATTAGCCCCAAACTTACTGGGCTCTCCCAGTAAGGCTGTAATACCCAAAAGGGCATAGAAACCTCGGTTTCCGTGCCCTTTTCTTTGATCTGTGCCAAGCCCTTTATAATTTAGGCAAGATATTAAAAAGTACTTAAAGATCAATAAGCTAAGCAGATAAGTTGCTTAGCAAATTACGGAAAATAAAACGATGCCAGCCTACAAACGTGTTCTCTTAAAACTTTCTGGTGAAGCCCTCATGGGGGATGATGCTTTTGGTATTAACCCCATCACGATTGATTCCATGGTGAAAGAAATAGCCGAAGTAGTAAATAGCGGCGTTCAATTGGCTATCGTGATTGGTGGCGGAAATATTTTCCGAGGCGTAGCAGGTGGTGCGGCCGGTATGGATCGTGCAACCGCTGACTACATGGGAATGCTCGCCACCATGATGAACTCTCTTGCATTGCAAGATGCTTTACGTCAAAAAGGCGTTGAAGCTCGAGTGCAATCTGCTCTGAGAATGGATCAGGTTGTAGAGCCTTATATTCGCCCTCGTGCGATTCGTGCTCTGAGTGAAGGTAAGGTCGTGATCTTTGCAGCTGGTACCGGAAATCCATTCTTTACTACCGATACTGCAGCCGCTTTGCGTGGTGCAGAGATGGGAGTTGAAATCATGCTCAAGGCTACCAAGGTGGATGGTATTTATAGTGCGGATCCAATGAAGGATCCAACAGCGACTTTGTATAAAACAATGACTTTTGACGAAGCCATCATCAAAAACTTGCAGGTCATGGACGCAACTGCTTTTGCATTGTGCCGTGATCGCAAATTACCAATCAAAGTATTTTCGATTCTCAAGCCAGGCGCATTGATGCGCGTAGTTCAGGGTGAATCTGAGGGTACTTTAGTACACGTTTAATAGGAGGCTTGATGTC
>JBJOEU010000241.1:0-4108 GCA_046049115.1 Pseudomonadota bacterium | reverse complement strand
AGCTGGCAATGCATCACCGGTATTCCTGCTGGTGTAAATCGAATCGCGTCTTTAGATACCAAGAATGCAGTTAGGGTGAAATGATTCAACGCCGCTCCGTCACTCTGATACGTTTTCTAGTCTGTGTATTCCTCTTCAAATTTCTAACTTAAGCCGATGCTACAGGAGCGTCGGATTGAGCTGATTTGCGCGCTTCTTCACGTTGCACTTCTTTCATCATGATGGAAGGCTCTGTTTCAGCTTTCTTCGTCTTGATGATGAGGTGACGCAAAACAGCATCGTTAAATTTGAATGCGTGCTCGAGCTCGTCCAGAGTTTTCTGGTCACACTCAATGTTCATACAAACGTAATGGGCTTTAGCAAGTTTGTCGATCATGTAAGCCATCTGACGACGACCCCAATCTTCCATACGATGAATTTTGCCGCCAGCAGCAGCTAATGTCGCTTTGTAGCGATCGATCATCGCAGGCACTTGCTCGCTTTGGTCCGGGTGGACGATAAAAACGATTTCATAATGACGCATCTAACACTCCTTAAGGATAAAGTCACCTGGGCGTCTTGCTAACTTCCGATGGTTTTAAAGTTAGCGCCAGTGTGACAAGGTAGTAACAAATTGTAGGTAAAACTAACTACACATATTTACAGCTTTTAAGACCTTACCTAATCTCAGGTAAGTCCGCTATTCTAGCAAAAAAATCCTGCCAAGTCAGAGGTTTACCGGCTTTATTTGCCTGTTTTGCGGCATTGAGAGCCAATTGAAGTGCAATTCTGGCTCTAGGCGCAGTCAGAGACCCTGAAGGACAGCATCCAGGATGATCCAACTCGGGAATGTTTCGCAAAGTAGCCTTGTCCTTACCAAAGCAATGCCCTGAGCCATCGCCTGGTTCAAAGGTTCGATCCAGTCATCATGAAAGCCACCATGCCCTGAACCAGCGAGAACAAAGCCCTGGACGGAGCTGCTGAGCCAATGCGTGATGGTTTCAGGACGAACCCCTGCATGACTAGTTAGGATCTCAACCCAAGGCCACTCACCCTCCCCAGGAATAGGTAAATCCTCATTCCAGGCTGCTTGCACGGCCTTCACACCAGATAACCAAGATGGGTTAATTAAGCCTACCGAACTAGATGGGGCATTCTGTAATGGGGCATTCAGGGCTGTAGCATGGCGCTTGGCTAAATCCATTGCCAGACATCCACGCCCGTCCATCACCGCATAAATGCCGCCTGGGCAGTTATCAATTGGGGTGGAAGCCCAGCGCAGAGCATCCAACAGATTGGAGGGTCCATCCGCACCAGGCGCGTTACTTGGAAGCATGGCCCCAGTCAAAATAACCCTCTTAGACTGAGTCTGAGCTAACTTTCCACACGTTACCTGCAGAAATAAGCCTGTTTCTTCAATTGTGTCTGTGCCATGGGTAATCACAATACCCCTTACAGAAGCATCCAAAAGAGCCTCTCTTACAGCAAGCCCCAGACCAATAAGGTGAGCATCGGTCAGATTACGGCTGTTGATATTAGCCAGTTGACGCGAGACCAACCTTACCCCTGCAGGTACTACCGACTGAATCTGCGCCACTAGAGCATCAACTCCGACTTTTCCAGCCTCGTATTGAAGGGGACTTACTTCTGGATTGGGAGCGAGGCCTGCAATGGTGCCACCCATACCTAAAACCAGGAGATGGGGTGTATTTTCAGTAATGCTGGGTTTTGAGCTCATTCCCCTATTATCCGCCTCCAAATTGCTTGAATATTCAAAAAGTGCTGTATACAATCCCAGTATGGACATAAATACAGTCGATTTTCCAGAGGAGCTGACTGCCCTCCCCAAACTCACCTCACGTCAGAGTGAGATTTTGGAATTGATTACCAAGGCCATCGATGAAAGTGGCTCACCTCCCACTCGCGCTGAAATTGCAACGCAACTGGGCTTTGCTTCCGCCAATGCTGCTGAAGAGCATTTGCGTGCTTTGGCAAAAAAAGGATATATCGAACTGACGCCAGGAACGTCCCGCGGCATTCGTATTCCACAACGATTTAATCAAACACACAATCCGAATAAATATCGTCAGATGTCATTACCTTCTGGCGCCCTTCAGCAACTCACACTGCCACTGATTGGTCGTGTTGCTGCAGGCTCTCCCATCATGGCAGTTGAGCACATTGAAAAACAAGTGCCCATTGATCCAAGCTTGTTTAGCAAAGGTGCCGATTACTTACTGAAGGTGGTTGGTATGAGCATGCGCGATGCTGGCATTCTGGATGGGGACTATCTTGCTGTACGAAAAACTTCCGAGGTTCGCAACGGCGATATCGTAGTTGCGCGCCTAGATGATGAAGTCACTGTAAAACGCTGGAACCAAAAGAAAACTGCGGATGGCATGGTGATTGAATTACTGGCCGAGAACCCAGACTTCAAAAATATTTTGGTAGACAGACGTCAACCGAACTTTGCAATTGAAGGTCAAGCGGTTGGCCTCATTAGGGCTGGTGGGCTATAAGCCTTGTAACACCAAGCAAAAGGCCTCGTTAAGAGGCCTTTTTCTATTGCACGCCGATGTAACTATTTTTATTTCTTAGTTGGCGCAACTACGTTTGCGTTCTTAGGGGATGCAGTAATGGTGATGAGTGTCTTGGGTCCAGTGAATGGGCCTTCATTTAATTCTACAGTTGAGGTGCGATCACCTTTAGTGAAAACCAAAATACTGGTTTTTGATTTCACTGCACTCACGGTAGTCCAACCTGCTTTGGGGTATTCGGCTTGGAAGAAAGCATAAATATCTGTTGGAGTTTGTACGCCAGACAAAACAACACGCCCTACCCAGTTATCACCACGACCAATAATCAATGAATCAGAACCAATCATTTTTGATGCGGCAGGCAATGGCATGTCACCCAAGAGTTGAGATTGGATTTCTTGAACTTCACTAGGGGTACCTGTTGGAGAGTCCCCTGAAGAAGCGCAGGCTGCCAAGAGCACGGAGAGCGCTAACGCTGATGTGATTTTTTGAAATCGTTTCAGTTGGATCATGTTCTTGCCCTGGTAATCAATCTACATTACTGGAGGCGTCCCATCGAACTTGGAGCGGGAAAGGAGGTTCGAACTCCCGACCTATACCTTGGCAAGGTATCGCTCTACCAGCTGAGCTATTCCCGCATAACAGGGCAACAGTTTAGCAAACAATTTGATAGAACGCATTATTCATGAACAAAACTATTTATCAGTGAGGCTCATGTTTACATCAAGCCCTTATCAGTAATGGGTTTGTGGACATTACTCGGCTTTTTCTACTAGCTGAGGTAAAGCCTTTTTCATGTAATAAAACATTGACCAAAGCGTCAAAAAGGATGCAATCCAGATTAGCCAAGTACCAACTTGTGCGCAATTAAGCCAACCAAATAGGGTGTCGTTCAACAATAAAAATGGAATTGCTACCAGTTGGGCCGTGGTCTTTAGCTTACCGACCATGTGGACAGCAACACTTTTCCCCGCACCCAAGAGCGCCATCCACTCTCTTAGTGCTGAGATAGTAATTTCACGTCCAATAATGATGAGGGCAACCCAAACCTGTACACGGTCCATGTTCAGTAGAACCAACAATGCAGCAGCAACAATTAACTTGTCTGCTACCGGGTCTAAGAATTGGCCAAATGCCGACTCTTGTTTCATTTTCCGAGCCAAGTAACCATCTAACCAGTCAGTTACTGCTGCAAAAACAAAAATGACTGTAGCTGTGAGATTCTTTTCAAAAGGGGTAAGCCAGCTATTGGGCAAATAGAACACTGCGACGACAAGCGGAATTGCGGCAACGCGCAACCAGGTCAGGGCAATGGGTAAATTAAACGGCATAGCTTAAGCATAAACTAATGGGAGCATGCTGGGTAATCAATGGAGTTGCCGATAAATTTGCTCTGCCAATGCGGTGGATATCCCCTCCACACTCGATAGCTCTTCGATGGTGGCATTAGAAACACCACGCAAACCTCCAAAACGGGCGAGTAATTTTTGACGACGTTTTGCCCCTATCCCCTCAATTTCCTCCAACTGAGAAACCGTTCTGGCTTTTGCCCGCTTTGCACGCATGCCCGTAATGGCAAAGCGATGCGCCTC
>JBJOEU010000240.1:0-2534 GCA_046049115.1 Pseudomonadota bacterium | reverse complement strand
AAAGTCCTGCAAAATTTTCATAGGCAGATTTGGGTTCAGGGTTAAATCTTTTTGCTCGGAGATACGCCAACGTCTGCGCCCCGACATCTGAATTAAAAAGACATCATAAGAATCAAAGTGGGGGCCAACGCCGCCGCCTAGTCCTGCGATGCTGATCATCAGATCATCTAAGCGCGCATCCGGAATAAAGCGAAACCAAGATAGTACTTTTGCAGCTGCAGGATGTTTTGCCTCCATGCCTTGGAGTAGCAGTGTCCAATTCGCCTTATCGATGGAGGGAATCAATTTCTTTTTAAATGGGCCGTGGGCAAAAGTCCAAGGCTTTGCCTTAATTAATCTAGACTCCACTGCATCATCGCCTGCTATTTTGAACAACTCTTCAGGGGAAATCGCGCTAGCCAGGGGCTCGCCTATTTTTTTGGCAAGCACAAACGCGGGGATGGCGCCGCGCACTAGCAGTGGCTTCTTATGCCAATAGGATTTCATAAACTGTTGAGGGCTATTGCCTCCCAGAAGAGCCCATGGGCGATCTAGCGGTAGGTTTTGGGGTGCCTGTGGTGGATCGTAGGCCTTGCTCAAGTAAAATGCTGTCATATCAGTAAGAAGCTGTTTAAAACACAATGTTGAATGAATTACGCATGAAGATCGAAAAAAATACCGTTGTATCCCTGCGCTACAAATTAACCGATGCGCAAAATAATATTATCGAGGAACCAGATTCTCCGATGGTATACCTGCATGGCGGATACGAGGGCACTTTTCCCAAAATTGAAACTTTATTGGATGGTCAGGATGTGGGCTACGAAGCCAGCATTCAGCTTGAACCTAGTGAAGCCTTTGGAGAGTACGACCCTGAGTTACTCAAGATTGAGCCACGCGCACGCTTTCCTGAACCTTTAGAGGTCGGTATGCAGTTTGAGGGTGTTCCTGACGAAGAAGGTGAAGACTCTGCTGATGAGGATGAGGAGCCCTTGATCTATACCGTCACTGATGTGGCTGACAGCCAAGTCGTTTTAGATGGGAATCATCCGCTAGCTGGTATGGCTTTGCGTTTCTGGGTTCAAGTGGAAGATATCCGAAGTGCTACAGATGAAGAGATTGAAAATCGACATCCAGAGGGTGCAGAGGCATTTGCATTTGGAATGCCTGATGATGTAGATGATGGCGAGGATGACTCTGCTGGCCCAATTTCTAAGCCTGGTAGTTCATCACCAACACTGCACTAAAACTAGAGACTACTCCTTAAGCCACTCTTTTAAGACATCGAGGTCACGCTTGGTGTCACTAGATTCGCCCGTATGTGCTGATGGCATATTGCTCAACTTCGCTAGTGCTTTTTCAAGTGCAGCGATCTTGGCTTCTTGTTCTAGGGTGGCATCAATTAAACCTTTTAACGCCATAGAAACTGGATCATCTACGTTTGGTGTAACGCCATAGGCTGAGAAGTATTCTTTAACCTTGCTATCTGGGGCGCTGGCCTGAGGTAAATCAGGATGCAAGATGCGCGCAGGAATGCCCACTGCAGTTGCTCCGGCCGGGATTTCTTTTAACACTACAGCGTTAGATCCCACGCGAGCGCCATCACCTACAGTAAAGCCCCCGAGAACCTTAGCTCCCGCACTAATAACCACGCCTTTACCTAGGGTGGGATGCCGCTTTACCCCCTTATAGAGAGATGTTCCACCTAAGGTAACGCCTTGATAGATGGTGCAGTCATCACCAATTTCAGTAGTTTCCCCAATCACAATGCCTAGGCCGTGATCTAAAAATACCCTGCGACCGATCTTGGCTCCAGGATGTATTTCAATACCCGTAATGAAGCGGGCCAGCATGGATAGCAAGCGCGCAATCCACTTTAAACCCAAGTTCCATAGACCATGTGATGCCCGATGTATCCAAACGGCATGCAAGCCTGGATAGCAGGTAATGACCTCTAGACGATTTCTTGCGGCGGGGTCACGAACAATGATGGAGTCGACTTGGTCGAAGATCGAATTAAGCATAAAGTGATTTTAACGGGATGCGCTTATTTTCTCAGGAGCATCTGCTTCGCGATGCCGCGCAACAGGTCAATTTCCTCTTTTTGGAGGCGGCTACGAGCAAATAATGCCTGTAATCGAGCCATCAGCTTCTTGGGGTTGGCGGGGTCTAGGTAGCCAATGGCCTCTAAGCCATCGCGCCAGTGATCGAGCATGGCAGCAATGGAGGCAGGGTCTGCATAGTCAATTGGATCTTTACTAGATGCGGCGATCGCCTCTGCAGCATTAGTGTTTAATGCCTCTCTCAGTGTGAAAGCGCAGACCATCAGGGCTTGAGCCAAATTTAATGAGGGGTATTGTGGATTCGCATCTAGCCACACGCGATGGGTGCATAGGGCAAGGTCTTGATTGTCTAAACCAGTCCGCTCAGGACCAAATACCAAAGCCACCTTTTGGTCAGCAGCCAGACTTTGTGAAATCAGTGTTCTCGCATCAACCCAACTTATGGCTGGAGGGCCAAATTCTCGGTCTCGGCTCGTTAGTCCCAGCACTAAT
>JBJOEU010000239.1:0-2538 GCA_046049115.1 Pseudomonadota bacterium | reverse complement strand
GTTTCACCACCGGCCAAGAATGCAGTCGGCGACTGGAAAATCAATTCAGTCGAAGGTGGTCTTGAAGCGCGCTTTGAATCTCATGACGGTCAATTACTTGGCTTTGCACTTCTGGGTATAGCTACTGCTCAACGTGGCGCATTAACAAAAGAGTTGCCGCCTATCTTGTAATCAAGTGAGCTGACCGGTATTTACAAATGATTTGCGCCAAAGCAAAAGGCCCGCACAGCGGGCCTTTTGCACGATCCAAGACATTTACCTTATGAAGCGATCACAAACCACGTTGTATTGTGTGACTGAGCGCTCATCAAAAATAGCATTGGGATAGAAAGCATCGTGTTAAAGCGAGAAGTCAACATCGCAATGCGTGCAGACTTTGCTTTGACATCAGGCTCAACCGAAACCATACCCAGGGCACGCTTTTGATTTGGCCAAATAATGAACCAAACATTAAACGCCATAATCAAGGCGATCCACATACCTAATCCGATTGCACGGAAGGGCGCCTGCAAAGTGAATGCTTGATGTGCATATCCATTCAATATAGATAAGATTAAGCCGCTCAGTACAGTCAATAAGGCAGCCCATCGAAACCAAAAGAGCGCCGTTGGAGCAATTACTTTTCCAATTGCCGGCTTTTGCTCATCCGGAATCTTTGCCATCGATGGAATCTGCACAAAATTGAAATACCAAAGCAAACCTACCCACATCACGCCAACCATCACGTGAATCCAGCGGAATATAAATGGCAACTCAATCGAACCGAGGTTCGCACCCAAGGCTAGGACAATCAGTGCGAGGAGCACAAAGCCAGCCAAAACAGTGCGGCCTAAGGAGGTAAAGATAGATGACATCAGAGCTTCCTAAACAAAGGTAAAAATATCAACTTGGATTTAAGCAAAATTCTTGCTTGCAAAATCCCAGTTCACTACATTCCAAAAATTTTCAACGTACTTTGGACGAGCGTTACGAGTGTCAACGTAGTAAGCATGCTCCCAAACATCGCAAGTCATCAAAGGCTTGGCATCGGTAGTCAATGGAGTCGCTGCATTACTAGTTGACGCCAAATCCAAAGTGCCGTCAGCCTTCTTAACTAACCAAGCCCAGCCAGATCCAAATGTACCCACTGCACACTTTGTAAACTCTTCTTTGAATTTATCGAATGAACCCCACTTGGCATTAATGGCATCGGCCAAAGGACCTGTTGGTGCGCCGCCGCCATTTGGCTTCATGCTATTCCAGTAAAAAGTGTGATTCCAAACCTGTGCTGCGTTATTGAAAACACCACCGGCAGACTTTTTAATAATCTCTTCAAGGGGGGCATTTTCAAACTCAGTACCCTTAACCAAATTATTTAAATTGGTGACATACGTTTGATGATGCTTACCATAGTGAAACTCAAGCGTTTCTTTTGAAATAAATGGTGAAAGCGCATCTAATGCGTAAGGCAGTTGAGGTAAGGTATGTTCCATTATTTTTTTCCTTGAAAGAGGTATTAATCGGTAGCTATAGCAGCCATATTCGCCCTAACTATAGACGATTATGGCAATTTTGTTTGGGTAGGGAAAAATGGGGGATGCGACGCGATTTCCCCCATCAAATTACTGGGCTGTCCAGCCACCATCCATATTCCAGGCTGCTCCACGTACTTCAGAAGCATCCGGGCTGCAAAGGAAAACAGCCAGTGCCGCTAATTGCTCTGGAGCCACAAATTCACCGGAGGGCTGTTTCTCAGACACCAAGGCTTTTTTGGCCTCTTCATTCGAAATCCCTTCGCGCTCTGCCCGTGCATCCACTTGCTTTTGAACTAAGGGAGTTAAGACCCAGCCTGGGCAAATCGCATTGCAAGTAATCCCTGTTTTGGCATTCTCTAGAGCGGTTACTTTGGTTAAGCCAACAATCCCATGCTTTGCAGCGACATAAGCTGATTTTTGAACAGAACCGACCAAGCCATGAACGGAGGCAATATTAATAATGCGACCCCAGTTGCGCTGCTTCATTCCAGGCAAGGCATGATGAGAGGTATAAAAAGCTGAGCTCAAGTTAATTGCAATAATCGACTCCCACTTATCTGCTGGGAAGTCTTCGATATTCGCTGTGTGCTGAATGCCTGCGTTGTTTACTAATATATCTAGCGAACCAAAGCGTTTTTCAGTTTGCTTAATGAGATCCTCAATCTCGGCAGGCTTACTCATATCGGCGCCGTGATACTCCACTTCAACGCCACAAGCTTTGATGGCAGCAATTGCGGCATCCTTTTCACCAAAGCCGTTCACCATGATGTTGGCGCCCTGCTTAGCTAAACCGATAGCCATTGCTAAACCAATGCCACTAGTTGATCCGGTGACAAGAGCTGTTTTACCTTTTAAATGAGACATGATTGTCCTCGAGAAATATTGACGATAAAAATGTAGGATACAACGGAAGGCTTAAATTAGACCTAGCCAATGTCCCAGTTGGTGCCAAACGCTGGTAGGCACCAAAGTTAATAACCAGGTCATGGTGAGATAGCGCAGTAACTTACCAATAAACATGTAG
>JBJOEU010000238.1:0-2541 GCA_046049115.1 Pseudomonadota bacterium | reverse complement strand
GTGGAGTAACTCACTCAAGGGTTATGACCGTTTACGCGTCATAACCAATGCACTAACCCGTATTCGTTTTTGCACTCCTACAGGTACTATGGAGTTTGAGAGCAAAGAAGGTTTTGAAGATGGTCCGAAGGGCTATATCCCTTGGTTCAAAACGTCGAAAAGAAAAACGCAAGACTCCCTGATTTACTTTGGACACTGGTCAACCCTAGGACTGCTCCAGCATGGGAATGTCATTGGGCTAGATACAGGCTGCGTCTGGGGTGGTAAGCTCACCGCTATGGAAATTCCAGAGTCAGGTAAATCTAGTAAGAAGCTAGAAACTATTCAAGTGGCTGGCTATGACCATCCGCTCAGAATGTAATCCTGACCCTACCCCTTATAGCTTCTTAAATGCAGTTTTCGCAGCAGTGATGATTTCTTCCAAAACCGCATTGTCATGAGTAATCGAAGTAAATCCAGCCTCATACGCAGATGGAGCTAAGTACACCCCTTGATCCAACATCAAGTGGAAGAATTTCTTAAACGCTTCGATATCGGTTTTAGTGACTGCCTCAAAAGAAGTTGGGATTTCACTTGCAAAGTAAAAGCCGAACATCCCACCAACACTGTCTACTGCAAAAGGTACACCCGCTTCATCTGCTGCCAGCTTGAGCCCAGCCATGAGCTTTTCAGTTTGCCCAGTCAGACAGTCGAAAAAACCTTCTCTTGAAATAATCTCCAGCGTCTTTAATCCCGCCGCTACCGCTACTGGATTGCCAGACAAAGTACCCGCTTGATAAACATTACCCAGCGGTGCCAACTTAGACATGATTTCTTTTTTACCGCCAAAGGCAGCCATCGGCATACCGCCGCCCATTACCTTGCCAAGGCAAGTGAGGTCAGGGGTAATGCCCTGTAAAGATTGCGCACCGCCTAAGGCAACCCTAAAGCCAGTCATCACCTCGTCGTAAATTAATACGCTGCCATGCTGACTTGTCAACTGACGCAGTGTGGCCAGAAATTCTGTTGATGGCTTGATGAGATTCATATTGCCAGCAAACGGCTCAATAATCACCGCGGCAACCTGATTGCCCTGCTTATCAAATACTTCTTTCAATGCTGCCACATCGTTGTATGGCAATACCAGTGTGTGCTTCACTAGATCATTAGGAACACCACCAGAAGAAGGTGCATTTTGAGTTGAGTCTGCAAAGGTCAAGAGGCCGGAACCTGCTTTCACCAAAAGACTGTCGGCATGACCGTGATAACAACCCTCAAACTTAATAATCAGATCGCGCCCCGTATAGCCGCGCGCGAGACGCAGTGCACTCATAGTGGCTTCGGTTCCGCTTGACACCATGCGCACTTGCTCAATGCTGGGGACTAACTGGCAAATACGCTCAGCCAATTCAATTTCACCTTCGGTAGGAGCGCCGTAGCTAAAGCTCGTTTCTGCAGCGCGCTTTACCGCTTCAACTACTTCTGGATTCGCATGGCCCGCAATCATGGGGCCCCACGACATAATCAAATCAATGTAGCGCGTACCTTCTGCATCCCAGAAATAAGGGCCTTTAGCTTTAGCAACGAAACGGGGTGTACCGCCGACCTGACGAAAGGCGCGTACTGGAGAATTCACACCCCCAGGGATTGTTTTTTGTGCGCGCTCAAATAAGATGTCATTTTTTCCCACGATACTTTTCCCAACTTAGCTTATGAATTTAAACATTGCCTAATTAAATTGATCTATCAGATCGCCATCATTTCAAAGTCTTCTTTGCGTGCACCACATTCAGGGCAAGTCCAGTTCATAGGTACATCTTTCCAAAGCGTACCTGGCGCAATACCCTCTTCAGGCAAACCTGCAGCTTCATCGTAGACCCAGCCACAAATTAAACACATATATGTTTTAAATTCCATTACCGTCTTCCTTATTTATCTTTTTCATTTTAAATCGGATACAGCATCACGTTTTTGATGCATCTCGAACTTAAACAATCTGCATTCTAGAGGGCCATTAAATAAGGGGGTACGCTTAGATTCCTTGATGCGCAACTGCCCTGGTAAGGCCATATCTGCTGTTAGTACAAAGACATTCCAGCCACCAAAAGCATCCTTGAGCTGCTGTCCAAACTGCCTCAAGAACTCGACAAACTTTGGATCCTGCTCCTCTTGAGCTTGTAGCTTTTTGAGAGATTCACGGCTAGAGCGTTTAGCGCTCTGACGGCCCGTCTCCAGATTAAAGGCATAGCGATCTTCTGGCTCCTCAGCTTGCTCATAGTCGTCTCGCTCCATGTCACCACTCGCAGCGCGATCCTGACCTCGTCCACCCTTGATCACCAAACGCTCGCCATAAGGTGGGTTCAATAGCATCACACCCTGTTGAACATTTGCTGGCGGCCTACTTGCTAGAGCATCAATCTGACGCGTTACCGGCCATCCTGGTAGCTGAGCTCTCTGCCAATTACCTTTAAACATGGCTACCAAGCGCTCATTAATATCGCCACCACTAATACCCAAGGACTCTGAATCTGGGAACTGTTTGCGCTTTTCCATCATCTCAGC
>JBJOEU010000237.1:0-2547 GCA_046049115.1 Pseudomonadota bacterium | reverse complement strand
ACGATTGGAACAGCTTCAAAGAATTCATGGGCTTGTTCGATGGTCATCGACAGCACTTCATGAATGTTTTTACCTTTGTAACGAATATCTAAAGTTTCACGGTTGTAGCGTTTGCCATGACAGACGTCGCAAGGAACATATACGTCTGGCAAGAAGTGCATTTCCACTTTAATTACGCCATCACCTTCACAGGCATCACAACGACCACCTTTGACGTTGAAAGAAAAACGTCCTGCTTCATAGCCGCGCTCGCGTGCAGCGGGTACGCCACAAAAGAGTTCCCTGATAGGTGTGAATAATCCAGTGTAAGTGGCTGGGTTTGAGCGTGGGGTTCTACCAATTGGAGATTGATCTACGCTAATGACCTTATCAAAGTTCTCTAAGCCCTTGATCGCATCATGCGCTGCTGGCTCGGCATTTGAGCCATAGATGTGTTGTGCAACTGCATGGTGCAATGTGTCGTTGATAAGAGTGGATTTACCTGAGCCAGATACTCCGGTAACGCAGGTTAATAAGCCAACAGGAATCTTAGCGTGAACGGATTGCAAGTTATTGCCACGTGCACCAATGATTTCTAAGAACTTGTCATTTACTGGGATGCGTTTTTCAGGAACAGCGATCCACTCTCTGCCTGATAGGTAGGCACCTGTAAGGGATTTAGGGTTGGCCTCTACTTCTGCGGGGGTACCTTCGGCCACCACTTCGCCACCATGTACGCCCGCACCAGGGCCAATATCAATGACGTAGTCAGAGGCGCGAATCATATCTTCATCATGCTCAACTACCAGCACGCTGTTGCCAAGGTCACGTAAATGCTTCAAGGTGCCGATAAGACGATCGTTATCACGTTGATGTAAACCAATAGAGGGTTCATCTAATACGTACATGACCCCTGTAAGGCCGGAGCCAATTTGTGATGCCAGGCGAATCCGCTGCGCTTCACCACCGGAAAGTGTGTCTGCACTGCGCTCTAATGACAAGTAATCTAAGCCGACATCGTTTAGGAATCGCAGACGTGAACCGATTTCTTTCACAATCTTATCTGCGATTTCTCGTTTGGCGCCCTTGAGCTCTAGCGCCTCAAAGTAATCTTTAGCTTCTTTCAAGGGCAGGGCGCTGATTTCAAAAATTGCGCGTGATTGCTTGCCATCACCTACTTTGACAAAACGCGCTTCTTTGCGCAAACGACTGCCACTACAGGCTGGGCAGGTTTGGACATTTTGGTAGCGTGATAATTCTTCTCGAACGGTTGCTGAGTCGGTCTCGCGATAGCGGCGCTCAAAATTAGCAACAATACCTTCGAAGGCATGTTGACGAACGCTATTTTTGCCACGCTCGTTAATGTACTCGAATGGAATGGTGACATCCCCAGAGCCCAACAAAATGAGATCTTGTTGTTTCTTGCTCAGAGTCTCAAAAGGTTTTTCGACATCAAACCCACCATGCTTGGCAAGTGTTTGTAGTAGTTTGAAGTAAAACTGATTGCGACGATCCCAGCCTTTAATTGCGCCAGAGGCCAGCGACAGGTCTGGGTGCGCAACAATGCGCTTAGGATCAAAGAAGGATTGATGACCCAAGCCATCACATGAAGGGCATGCGCCCATTGGGTTATTAAAAGAGAAGAGGCGTGGCTCAAGCTCTTGTAATGAGTACGAGCAAACTGGACAAGCAAATTTGCTGGAGAAAATCATCTCCTTGCCAGTATCCATATTGACAATCATGGCCTTGCCGTCAGCAAGGCGTAGAGCAGTTTCAAATGATTCCGCTACACGCTGCTGAATATCAGGACGCACTTTAATACGATCTACAACTACTTCAATAGAGTGCTTATCGTTCTTCTTTAATGCTGGCAATTGATCTACTTCAAAAATCTCAGCCTTAGCGGTATTGGTTGTTCCGCCACCAGAGCGCACGCGAAAGCGAACAAAGCCTTGTGCCTGGAGGTCTTGGAATAAGTCCACGAACTCGCCCTTACGCTCGCTCACCACGGGAGCCAAGATCATGAGCTTGGTGTCTTCTGGCATAGCTAAAACGGTATCGACCATTTGAGAAACGCTTTGTGCTTCCAATGGCAGATCGTGGTCTGGACAATGCGGGGTCCCGGCGCGCGCAAACAACAAACGCAGGTAGTCATGAATTTCTGTAACCGTACCCACAGTCGAGCGGGGATTATGGCTGGTAGCTTTTTGCTCAATCGAGATCGCTGGGGATAGCCCTTCAATCGTGTCGACATCGGGCTTTTCCATCAGCTGCAAGAATTGGCGAGCATAGGCAGATAAGGACTCTACATAGCGACGCTGACCTTCTGCATACAGGGTGTCAAAAGCCAATGAGCTTTTGCCTGAGCCAGATAGGCCGGTCAAAACGACTAATTTCTCTCTAGGGATATCTAGATTGATGTTTTTGAGGTTGTGGGTGCGGGCACCGCGGATCTTGATTTCGTTATTCATGATTTTTTAGCGTAACTTGTTAATATAGCTCTTTCCCATGAATCCTTCTGAACTTCGCTCCACTCTGGCCTTAGCTGGCATCTTTGGCCTTCGTATG
>JBJOEU010000236.1:0-2557 GCA_046049115.1 Pseudomonadota bacterium | reverse complement strand
GCAAGTCAGAAGCTGGGCGAAAAAGCCATGGCTGCAGAACAAGCCAAGGCTGGCGGCGCCCCCGGCGCAGCTCCTGGTGGTGCACCAGGTGCAGCTCCTGATGCTGACGTAGTGGATGCGGATTTCAAAGAAGTGAATGACAAGAAGTAATCTCGGAGATTGAAAGTCATTTAACGTAGTTTAGAGGTACTTAAATAACAAGTCGGCCACGTGCCGACTTGTGTCATTCAGGTTGTTGAGAGGAATTTTGTGTCTACAAGTAAACGCGATTATTACGAGGTCCTTGGAGTTGCCAGAGGCGCTAGCGATGAGGAGCTAAAAAAAGCTTATCGAAAAATGGCGATGAAGCATCATCCTGATCGCAATCCCGATAGCAAAACAGCAGAAGCGCAATTTAAAGAAGTTAAAGAGGCTTACGAAACTTTAACGGACCCGAATAAGCGTGCTACGTATGATCAGTATGGTCATGCTGGTCTCGATCAATCCGGTGGTTTTGGTGGCGGCGGCTTTGGCGGCGGCGGTTTTGCTGATGCCTTCGGTGACATCTTTGGCGATATTTTTGGTCAGGGTGGTGGACGTCAGTCAGGACCGCAGGTCTATAAAGGTGCTGATTTACGTTACAACATGGAGATCACTCTCGAGCAAGCTGCAGAGGGTTACACGACTCAAATTCGGGTGCCAAGCTGGAGTAATTGCAAACCATGTCAGGGCACTGGCGCTGAACCTGGTAGCAAAGCCGAGAGATGTACTACTTGCGCTGGTCATGGCCAAGTCCGCGTCCAACAAGGCTTCTTCTCCATGCAACAAACTTGCCCTAAGTGCCGCGGCACTGGTGAGTACATTCCGAAGCCATGTAAGACTTGCCATGGCAGCGGTAAACATAAAGAACAAAAGACGCTTGAAATCAAAATCCCTGCGGGTATTGATGATGGTATGCGTGTTCGCTCAGTTGGGAATGGCGAGCCCGGCGTCAATGGTGGACCATCCGGTGATCTTTATGTTGAGGTGAGAGTTAAGCCCCATAAGGTATTTGAGCGTGATGGCAGTGATTTGCATGTCCAAATGCCGATTTCGTTTGCAACTGCAACGATTGGCGGGGATATTGAAGTTCCAACGCTTTCAGGACGAGTCGAGTTTCCGATTCCTGAGGGTACGCAAACCGGAAAAACATTCCGCTTGCGTAACAAGGGTATTAAAGGTTTGCGCTCTACTGTCGTGGGTGATCTCTTCGTTCACGTTGCGATCGAGACTCCAGTCAAGTTAACTGATGAACAGAGAAAATTACTGAAGAGCTTTGACGATAGCCTGAAATCGGGTGGCGACAAACATAATCCCCATCAAAAGGGTTGGTTCGACGGCGTAAAGAGCTTTTTTAGTTAAAGAGTAGTTTGAGCTTATCCAGCAAAGCCGTGTTCGGGTCCGGGGAACTTTCCGGATTTCACTTCTCGAACATAGGCTTTGACTGCCGCCTCAATTGAGGCGTGACCATCCATAAAGTTTTTAACAAACTTGGGTGGCTTTCCAGGGCTGATTCCCAACATATCTTGTAGTACCAATACTTGACCCGAGCAATTCGCGCCTGCACCGATTCCAATCGTGGGAATGGAGAGTGCTTCAGTAATGAGTTTGCCTAATGAGGATGGGATGGCTTCAAGCACAATCATTTGTGCGCCAGCTTGCTCGCAAGCAATAGCTTGTTCAAGCATCAGGCTTGCAGCATCTTTCGATTTACCTTGAACTTTATAACCGCCCAGAATATGAACAGACTGAGGTAATAAACCCAAGTGCGCACAAACAGGAACACTGCGTTCTACTAGATACTGAATGATGTCGGTTTGCCAATCACCACCTTCAAGCTTAACCATATCAGCGCCAGCACGCATCAGTTCTGCTGCTGAGTCTAAGGCTTGAATGGGGTCACCATAGCTGGCAAAGGGGAGGTCAGCAATGATGAATGCATGGGTATTAGCTCGGGCGACACATTCGGTGTGATATGCCACTTGTTCAACCGTTACGGGTGTTGTACTGGAGTGACCTTGAATCACATTCCCTAATGAGTCCCCAATCAGGATGGTTTCTATCCCACTGCGATTTAACAAAGCCGACATGGTTGAATCATATGCCGTCAGCATTGTAATTTTTTCCCCCTCAGCACGCATGGCGAGGAGTTTAGAAATCGTCATTGGCTTTTCGCCTTGTAAGTAACCCATGGCGTGAGTTTAATGAATTAATGCGCTGATGGGCTGTAAACCTGTTTTTCGCCGCAATTACAGTTGCGACAAGAGAGTTTTTCAATGCGCTGATCGGCTACGTTAGGCAAATACGCCTTGAGCTCGCCCCAGTTGGGCAAAAAGAAATCTGGGGCAATTTCCAGCAAAGGCAGTAGAACAAACGAGCGCTCAATGATTCGAGGGTGGGGAATGGTGAGCTGAGTATCCGTTTGAGAAACACCTTCAAATGCCAGAATGTCCAAATCAATCGTGCGGGGTGCATTTGCGTAAGGACGCTCACGGCCAAATTCTTGCTCGACTGCCTGGCAGACGTGCAATAAGCCATA
>JBJOEU010000235.1:0-2577 GCA_046049115.1 Pseudomonadota bacterium | reverse complement strand
TGCTGGCACTACAGGTATCGGCTCTTTAGTAATGTCTAGTCCCAAACTCATACAGCGCGCATAGATCATTGGGAAATGCTCTTTAATAAAAGCTTCACCTAAATGGGTGGCATCGAGATGGACATAATCGAGACCATGCTTTTTCATCTCAAAGTCGATTGCTCTAGCCACAATATCTCGCGGCGCTAACTCATTGCGCTCATCATGTTCAGGCATAAAGCGAGTGCCATTAGGGAGCTTGAGCAAGCCGCCCTCACCACGCATAGCCTCAGTAATCAAAAAGGTTCTATCGCTAGGGTGATGTAAGCAGGTTGGATGAAACTGAATAAATTCCATATTACCGACACGGCAGCCTGCACGCCAAGCCATAGCGATACCATCGCCTGTAGCGGTGTCAGGGTTACTAGTGTATTTGTATACCTTGCCAACACCACCGGTAGCCAACACCACTGACTTGGCTTCAATGGTTTCTACACGATTATTTTGAATATCGAGGGCATACACGCCATAGCAACGATTCGGCTTGTTGCGTTGAGTCTTGGCATCTAAGTGGCGATTGGTAATCAGATCTAAAGCAATCCAGTGCTCTAGCAGTTGAATATTTTTATGGGCTCGCGCCTTATCTAACAACACCTCATGAATAGCTTTACCAGTAGCATCAGCAACGTGCGCAATGCGACGTTGACTATGACCACCTTCACGCGTGAGATGCAAACCCATGGGACCAGTCTCATCAGCAGTAAACGGAACGCCCTGCTCAACTAGCCAACGAATGGCTTCAGCACTTTCTTCTGCGATGTATCGAGCGGTAGACTCCACCACCAGACCTGCACCAGCATCTAAGGTATCAGCCACATGAGAGTCAACGCTGTCATGCACCTTATCGACCACCCCAACAATACCGCCCTGCGCCCAAGCAGTTGCAGCTTCACCCAGACCACGCTTGGCCATCACAATGACCGGCTGCGTCTCTGCCATATGTAGAGCTACAGTTAATCCTGCTAAACCAGCTCCAATAATTAGGACGGGTAGCTCTGCTTTGGTATCAGATGGTGGGGTTTGGGGTTTTGAACTAGCCATAGAAAGTCAATTCTAAAGGGCAATGGAATCTTGTGTTGACTATCTCTTGATGTCTCGATAGAAATTTTCATGCGATCCGATCGCCTCTAGATATATCAACCTCAAGCCGTCATCAAGCGAGTAGCCAAGCAAATAGAGTTGGCCATTACTTTTGAACTTGTACACCAATAATGTAACTAAATCACCCTTCTTTTTTTCGCCAATTGAAGGTTCATTTGAAATCATTCCTACAGCTTCATCTACATCCTTGGCGATATTGTCATTTAGCTTTTTGTATTGTCTGGCGAATCGGCGCGTTTGAATAACTGAATGCGCCATCAAACCTTCTTAGAGCGAGGGATGAATGGGGTAGCATCTGCCCTCGGCTCTGATAGCGATGCCAAAGAGGCGGTAATAAATGAAATTGGGAGGTCAGGATTATCAATTGCAGCTCTACCTACCGTAGCCCAAAACTCAAGCTGGCCAGCAATAGTCCGATGCTCAGACTTGGCCTCAGACTTTGCTGCTTCATATAGATTTTCGTCAATTCTGACTGGCATGCCCATCAAAAATCCCCCGTTCACATTATTTTACTACAAAAGTAGCAACATAGAAAGCATGGTCATTTCATAAGAAAAAACCGCCCAAAGGCGGCCTTTTCTCAACTGAAATCGTGCTCAGTGGGTCGATTCAGCCTTCTGTCGCTCAGGATCATTAGTTCCATAACCCATCACTGCAGCAGCCTGACCACCTTTAGCGAGCTTGACAGCGCAGTACTTAAATTCTGGAATCTTGCCAAATGGATCTAAGGCAGAGTTAGTAATTAAGTTAGCTGCAGCTTCATAGTAAGCAAACGGAATAAAGATCACGCCACGCGGAGTGCCATCATCTCGACGAACGTGGATAGCCACTTCGCCACGACGTGACTGAACCGTAATGACATCGCCAGCAGATACGCCTAACTGAGTCATATCTTCACCATGCATCGACACAGTCGCCATCGGCTCAATCGCGTCCAAGACGGTTGCACGGCGCGTCATACTGCCGGTATGCCAATGCTCTAACTGACGTCCTGTAATCAGTACAAATGGATATTCCGCATCGGGACGCTCATTTGCAGGAATGATATCGGCTGGCACTAACTTCACTCTGCCATCTTTAGTATCAAACCTGTCATCAAACACAATTGGTCGACCTGGATCTTCAGCAGATAAGCAAGGGTAAGTCACGCTAGACTCTTTTTCTAAACGCTCCCAAGTAATACCGTTAATAGCTGCATGCATTGCTTGACGCATCTCGTCATATACCTCTGCAACACCGTCATCAGCACCTTGATAGTTCCAGTTCAGACCCATACGTTTCGCAATTTGCTGAATGATCCACAGATCAGGCTTGGCATCGCCAGGAGGATTGATCGCCTTCTTGCCCATCTGCACCATACGGTCAGTATTACTTGCAGTACCAACCTTCTCTGGCCATGCACTTGCTGGCAATACTACGTCTGCCAAGAGCGCAGTC
>JBJOEU010000234.1:0-2607 GCA_046049115.1 Pseudomonadota bacterium | reverse complement strand
CACCATCGTAGATGTGGGCACATCGCTAAAGCAAATACAGGATGTACTGGATCGACTATCTTCTGTATTGGGACTCTTGTTCGCATTCACGATTGCGGCGGCAATTCTAGTTTTAGTGTCTGCGATAGCGGCAACACAAGATGAGCGTTTTAGGAGCGCAGCCTTGTTAAAAGCGGTAGGTGCATCGCGCTATCTACTGGGAAAGATTGCATTAGCTGAGCTGCTGATTATTGGAGTACTTGCGGGAACCTTAGCTGGACTGGCTGCCGGGGTTGCGGCATGGGCACTTGGCCGATTTGTACTAGAAATTGAGTTCAATGCATTTGCGCAGTCTTTGGCGATGGGTATCGGCTTTGGGGTAACTGCTTGCCTATTAGCGGGTTATCGCTTTCAGAGAAGAATTCAAACTGCTACTGCAATGGAATGTTTGCGTGAGACTTAATTTAGCGTAACTAAGTTCTTAGGCAGCTCTACTAAACGCGTTCTACTGAAGCGATCTGGCAGGCTTTGACGTAGCAGAGGCTTCACTCGATCTAAGTAAATGCTTAGTGGCCATAAGAATAAAGCGATTGCAAATAGCATTTCAATGATCTGCCACCTTTGCAGCTCGAACAGCCACTGCAAAATTACGCAGGGCACAAGCCACAAAGATCCATAAAAATAACGCCAAATCGCTTGCTTGCGAGTCAGGTTGTATCCGCCTGGACCAATCATGCGCACTCGCCATGTTTGCATCGCTAGGGTCTGTCCTGATTTAGTCCAATACCAGACAAAGTAAATACCTAGGACGGCATAGAGATAGAAAAAGGTGAGCCAACTTGGTAGGGATACGCCAAACAGAACGCCTAATCCCAAATTGGGAAGTAGGAAGGTGAGAGCGATGACGCCTAATAAAACCAACTGCTCATAAAGAATACAAAAGACTCGCCGCCAAAACTGTGGCGCAGGAAGTAGGTCTAATTCAGCGGGACTGATCATGGTCTAGGGATTATTTGAGCTGCTATCTGAGCTGCTGTTGCTTGCTGGAGACTCTGAAGCTGGAGCACTGCTGGCTGCTGGAGTCGGTGCTAAGTTTGATTTTTGTTTAATTGGATGCTGTTGCAATGTAGGCGCACTTACTGCCGTCGGCTTTTTCTTATTGACCTCTGCTTGTGCTAATTTTTTCTTTTGTTCATCACTCAACTTTTGATAGGCACTCCAAGCCTCAGCTTTTTTCTCAGCAGGGAATTTGAGACTGCTTAAATAGTTTTCTCGAGCCAGGCGGCGGTCTTTTTGTGAGAGATTGGACCAACCCATCATGCGGGACTGAAGTCGCTGTTGATCAGCCTCACTCATCTTGGGATACAGATTGGCAACCTGTATCCATTTCTTGCGACTGTCTGGGAGCATGTAATCCCAATCGTCTTCCAGTGGAGCTAGGATTTTTTGTTGCCCTGGTTTAAGGCTCTCCCAAGTGCCATCTGGTTTTTTCTCTGGGATAGCAGTAGTTTTTGCGGGGGTAGCTACCGATGTTTGAGCAAATGCATCTGAACTTTGCGCCGATCCTAGTGCGCCAATCGCCAACACCATGCTGATGCTCAGTGAGGTGCTCAAGTTCAGTAGATTTTTTAACATGCGCAAACTGAGCTCGCTATGTCACTTAGGAGGGGGTCTTAACTGAACTAAGGCTGTCTTGATCAGATTCCGCAAGGGGGCCGTTTTTGAGGAAGCCCAAAAAGCCGCTATCAGCATAAGCATCAGGCGGGACATCATCAGTCAAAAGGGCAATATCTAGTTCAGCAATATCGTTGATACGGGAATCTTGCTGCCATTGGGAGATACCAATGAGACCAAATACCAATACGACTAGTGGAGCAATCCAGCCTACGTTGTCCCAAAATGAGCGTGAGCCGGTTGACCAATTTCCGCTAGAGCTCGCCAAAACATGCTGCTCAATGCGTACTTTTTCAGGCTTTTTGACAGAAAGGGCCTTGAGGCGAGCCGCATACAAACGATCTTTGATTCCAGCTGGCAGAGATTGGGATCCTTGACGGAGCAGGGCGGCAGCAGTTAGACCAAATTGATCTGCTTCTGTTGTGCTGGGGATGTCTTGATTGCGGTTCACAGGGTAATTCCTTTTAATTTCAATGCTTTAGCTAGAGCCTGAGTGGCTCTTGAGCAGTGGGTTTTGACACTGCCTTCGCTACAACTCATCGCAAGGGCAGTTTCAGTAATACTCAGCTCATCCCAATAACGCATCAGGAAGGCTTCTCGTTGACGGGCAGGCAATTTTGATATTTCTGACTCTAGAGCCTGCAATAGCTGACTACGTTCAAGCTTAAACGCACCATCTTGGTGAATTTCACTATCGTCTGGAGCTGAAAGGGACTCCAGGGGGTCAAAATCATCGTTTTCATCGGACTTCTTGCCCATATTCGAGAACAGGGTGACCCAGGTATTACGAACTTTTTGACGTCTAAACCAGTCGTGAATGCGGTTTTGTAGGATTCTGGTGAAAACTAGGGGTAACTCTGCTGCAGGGCGGTCACCATACTTTTCTGCCAACTTAATCATGGCGTCTTGAACAATGTCTAAGGCCGCATCGTCATCTCGCACAGCATAGACCGC
>JBJOEU010000233.1:0-2624 GCA_046049115.1 Pseudomonadota bacterium | reverse complement strand
TTCCTGGTCTGGTTTTAGTCAATAAAATTATGGGTTTTGACAAATTCGAACAAAACGACAGCACAGCCTTCTTTACTGTTGGAGCAGGAGAAGCATGGGACGGTGTTGTAGAACGAGTGGTGTCATTGGGCTACAGCGGATTGGAAGAACTGTCACTTATACCGGGCACAGCGGGCGCTACACCGGTTCAAAATGTTGGCGCATACGGGCAGGAAGCTTCAAACTTAATTAAATCGGTAACGGCTTTTGACAAAGAAAGCCTCCAAATTTTTATAAACTTTTTTACGCTAAGTAAACATAAAAAATCCCCACTGAATCAGCGGGGATGTGGTGCAAACTACATTAGTCAGCAAACGAAAAATTAAGGTGTGATGACAATCGCGCCTAAAACTTTTCTGCCTTCCGCGGCTTTATGAGCATCAACAGCCTGCTCGAGCTTAAACTTAGCACCGATCTGTACTTTCACACGACCTTGTGCAATCGCCTCAAATACTGCGCGAGCATTTTCTTGAAGCAACTCAGGAGTGGCGTTGTGTGGGAATACAGAAGGTCTAGTTAAGAAGAGGCAGCCCTTCTTATTCAGAATCTCCGGCTGAATCTCTGGAGCAGGTCCAGAGGCGGCACCAAATAAAGCTACCGTGCCAAATGGTGCAGCACAATCAAGTGATCCCAAGAAAGTAGTCTTAGCAACCGAGTCATAAACCACATTTGCTTTACGACCGCCTGTTGCCTTCATAAACTCTTCGACCCAATTTGGCTTTGAGTAATCAACTACAGCATCACAGCCCGCTTCTTTTGCTGCGGCAAACTTGGCTTCAGATCCTACGGTGCCCACTACAAAGGCGCCTAAAGATTTTGCCCAACCCGATAGGATTTGGCCAACACCGCCAGCGGCAGCGTGAACTAAGACGACATCTCCAGACTTCACCTTGTAGGTTTTTTGAACTAAGTACTGGGCAGTCATTGCTTTAAAAAATACAGCAGCAGCGATTTCATCAGATACATTGTCCGGTACCGAAACCAACTTATCTGCTGCAACATTACGCGCGCTGGCATAAGCACCGATACCGGCATTCATATAAGCCACACGATCGCCTAGCTTGAATCGAGTAACACCTTCGCCCAGGACCTCAACTACACCGACTGCCTCATGACCTAAACCCGTTGGTAGCTCCAGGGGATAAACACCGGAGCGCTGATACACATCAATAAAGTTAAAACCAATGGCAGTTTGACGAAGTTGCACCTCGCCCTTACCGGGAGCTGGAAGCTCTTTATCAATTAACTGAATTACGTCGGCATTGCCGAGTTCCGAAAGACTAACAATTCGAGCAGTTGTCACAAGTCACCTTATTATTTTTATAAAAAATTATCTTACTGCAAGCGAGGAGGAGACGACCTCATCTTCCTCAACAATAGCCCAGGTACTATCACCAAGTTTTTTGACTGCCATCGAATAGGTCCAAGCATCCGGAATGCCACAACTCCACTGATCCGGTCCATTTTGAATGAGTACATTTGTGCCAATACGGCTATCAAAGTAGAGATGGTAGGTTTTTCCGTGAAGGGGATTAAAACTAAATTTGGCGCTATGGACCATTTCTGTCGCATCCAAGCGGGCCTGAAGAGAACGAGCCTGCTTCATTAATACTTCGGCCTGCTCCATGATGCGATCGTATTCAAGCTTAGCGTTCTGTCGCGCGACATTAACTGCCTTGTCTTTTTCTTCCAGGACCTTAATCGGTGCAAATACAGGTGCACCCACTTCCATGGGATATTCAATGCCAGCATGCCGTGCTGGATCTGTATCTTCAATTCTCATAACTTTTTAACCTACTGATTTATATAGTGAAAGTGTGACACAAATTCACAAAATGCGTTTTTTCCAGCTATAAATGGGGCAAGACTCTTACAGGGCGTTTAAATCCCCTAAAAGGCCCTTGGCGTGGAGCACGATTGCCTGCTGATCGGTATCGCTGATGCGAGATAGGTTGGCGGTCATCAGCCTAGTACGGGGACTTGCTTCAAATTGGGTGCGATGCTTGATGAGGAAGTTCCAATAGAGGGTAGTCATTGGGCAGGCACCCTCCCCAAATCGAATATCAGGCTTATATTGGCAGGAGCCGCAATAGTTACTCATTCTCTTAATATAGGCACCACTGGCAATGTAAGGCTTACTAGTAAAACGACCGCCACTCGCAAATAAAGCCATGCCCGCCGTATTGGGTAACTCTACCCACTCAATCGCATCAACATACACCGCCAAGTACCAATCACAAACCTCTTTTGGCAAGATTTCTGCGAGCAATGCAAAGTTACCTGTCACCATCAGGCGCTGAATATGGTGGGCGTAACCATACTCGAGTGTTTGGCCTATCGCCTGCTGCATACACTTCATCTTGGTGTTGCCAGTCCAGTACCAGGAGGGCAATGCGTTCTGATGATCATAAAAATTATCTATGGCCATTTGAGGCATATCAAGGTAGTACATACCTCGCACAAATTCTCGCCAACCTAGAATTTGGCGAATAAATCCCTCTACCGTAGCAAGATCTAAATCGTCTTTCTTCCAGGCCTTAAGGACAGCAGCAATCACCTCTCTGGGATTGAGCAACTTTAAATTC
>JBJOEU010000232.1:0-2635 GCA_046049115.1 Pseudomonadota bacterium | reverse complement strand
CAGCAACATCAGTTGCAATTAGGACTGCGCTCTCTGAATCTTTAAATCTTGCAAGAGTTCTAGTTCTAACTGCCTGTGATTTTCCGCCATGGAGAGTTCCGACTTTGATGCCAACATGGGCGAGGTTTGCTGCCAATTTATCAGCGCCGCGCTTTGTTCTAACAAATAGCAGAGTTTTTCCCTGTCTTGCTGCAATCTGATTGATGATATTTGATTTATCGCCCTGGCGATAGACAAAGACATAATGCTCAGCCTTGACTTTGGTTCCTTCAATTTCCTTAATGGAGTGAGATCTAGGCTCTTTTAGATATTGCTTAACTAAGCCATCTACTCCGCGATCAAGAGTTGCAGAGAAGAGAAGGCGCTGTCCACCTTTTTTAGTTTGATTCAAAATCTCTTTAACAGCAGGAAGAAAGCCCATATCAGCCATCTGATCTGCCTCATCTAGAACAGTGATCTCAAGGTGATCAAAGCGAATGTCTTTTCTATCAAGAAGATCTATTAGGCGACCTGGAGTTGCAACAACGATAGAGATGGATTTCTTTAAGGCATTGACCTGTTTGCCATATGGCATTCCGCCGGCAATTACTACGCATTCATGGCCAACAGATCTTGCAAGGGGGCGAAGGACCTCATCTATTTGCTGGGCTAGCTCTCTAGTCGGAGCAAGGACAAGTGCTAGTGGTTGATGAGCCTTTGCTCTCATGCCATAGATGTTATGAAGTAGAGCTAGACCAAAGGCAAGAGTCTTTCCAGAGCCAGTCTGGCCTCGGCCCAATATGTCATGGCCAGCAATTGCATCAGGAATGGTTGCTGCCTGAATCGGAAAAGGATTAGTTATTCCTTGCTGATCAAGAGTTTTAATGAGTGCAGGGTTTAGCCCAAGGGACTTAAAGGTTATTTCTTTTGTTGCAGGTTTAACGGACATAAAAAATACAGACCAATCATCTAGACATGTATGTCTCTAGTGACTTGTCGTATTTACGAAAAGATAAGACCTACATATAAGCCGGCTCTAAAGCCTGACTTTGGATTTTCTCTACGCAAGGCGCGTGAAGACAGGCCTAAGAGTATCTCAAAGCCTCACTTTTTATCTAATCTAGCCCCATGGAAGATCTCACTAGGGGCGATTTAGCCAATAAGCGGCCAATATTGCGTCTGAGATGCAACTTAGTTGATTTAAATTTAGCAGCAGATAATTTGAATTCAGAGTTTGAACTTGAAAGTTTTATCAGAAATAAAGATGAATCAAGATACTTGGATCTAAACAATCAAATCTTCATTGGCCATCCAGACCAGAGCGATTGGGATCTATCAAAACTCCTTGCCAAAATGGGAGAGGTTTGGTTCCGTCCAGATCGCCTCATATTTATGAAAAAAGATGGCAAAGATTTAGGATTTTTCTGGCTTAAAGAACATACATTAATTGGCAGAAAAGTATGTGAAATCTATGTAATCGGGATAATTTCTCAAATGCAGGGACAGGGTTTAGGAAAGAAAATCCTTACCTGCGCTCTCAAGCAGATTATCTCTGATGGATTTAGTGAGGCTTGGGTCTATACCGATGAAAGTAATGAAAAAGCATTAAAGCTTTATCGCAGCTTTGGTTTTGAAGTTGATTTAGTCTCCGAGCTCTGACACCTATCGCATACTCCAAATACTTCCAGGTTATGGCTGACATCTTGATAGCCATGCTTCTTTGCAATTTTGCTAGTAACAACTTCTATCGCTTCTAGATCAAATTCCTGAGTAGCTCCGCACACCCGGCAGATTAAGTGGTGGTGATGGCCACCATCTTGTCCGCATCGTCTATAGAGCCGCTCACCACTGGGACTAATTAAGGCATCTACTTTGCCTTCCTGACTTAATCTCTCAAGACGGCGATAGATAGTGGCAAGACCGATTGAACTTCCCTGCTGATTTAAGATTTTATGAATCTGTTGGGCGCTTAAGAATTGATCTAAATCGTTGATTACTTCAACCAAACGGGATTCACGACTACTCTTGCGGCGAAGAGCCTTGGGCGGTGAAACTCGTTTCATACTGGCATTATCGCAACATTGAGCCAAATCCGCGAGGCAGTAGGCTTGAAAGAAGGAAGGTTTAGTAAGTAGTGAAGGAGCTGTGATATTTCAACTCTAGAACTTGGGCTAATTTTGGCTCTGCTATCTGCTGGCGCAACACTTTTGGGCTGGATATTGATTGCCTTGAAAAAAAATCCATCAGATCGCTTTATCGCCATCACGCTACTACTAGTTGCTGGAGCGATGCTGATTGTAAGCGCTCTTCAGTTGATTCCATCAGCTCTTGATAGCGGCTTAAAGATTATGCAGGTACTACTCACAACTGGTATTGGTTTTACCGTAGTTGTTCTCCTATCTAGCGTTAAGTTTGAAAAAGATGCATCTAAGGTAAAAAACCCTGCGCTTCTTATAACTATTGCCCTATCTCTTCATAATCTTCCAGAAGGGGCTGCTCCAATTGGAGCTACGTTGGTTGATATTCAGACCGGGCTTACTACATCACTTGTCCTAGCGCTGCATAACATTCCTGAAGGTATTGCAATAAGTGCAACGGCACTGCTTGCTGGATATAGCCGCAAGATGGCTCTGCTTTTAACCCTTGCTGCCACCCT
>JBJOEU010000231.1:0-2673 GCA_046049115.1 Pseudomonadota bacterium | reverse complement strand
AAAATTCGCCAAGTACAAGCAGGCAGTTCTTTCATTGACTCTGGGCCTACGGTCTTTACGATGAAATGGATCTTTGATGAGCTCTTTGCAAATTGCGGAGAACATTTTGATTCAGAATTCGAACTGGAAGCATTGGATATTCTTGCAAGGCATAGTTGGGGTGATAACTATCTAGATCTGTACGCTGATAGCCAAAAAAGTGCTGATGCTATTAGCCGATTTAGCGGGGCACAACAAGCAAAACAGTTTTTAGAGTTTTGCAAAACAGCAAAAAAAGTATATCAAGCACTGAAGATGCCTTTTATTGAATCCCCTCGCCCTAGCATGATGGGAATGATGTCCTCCTTAGGGCTGGCGAAAAGTAAAGTGCTTTGGGACATCGGACCTTTCAGTAGCTTATGGTCAGCATTGGACCGCTACTTTCCCGATCCTCGTCTGCACCAATTATTTGGACGTTATGCAACCTACTGTGGCTCATCACCCTATTTGGCTCCGGCAACTCTGATGCTGATTGCGCAAGTAGAAATGGAAGGCGTTTGGTCTATCAAGGGAGGAATGATCAAAATCCCCGAGGTCATTGCACGCTTAGCCCAAAAGAAACAATGCAACTTTAAATACAACTCGGAAGTCCAATCCTTAGATATCGCAGGGGATAAAGTAAAGGGTGTATTGCTCTCCTCCGGAGAATATCTTGAATGTGATTATCTGATTTTCAATGGCGACATTAACGCCTTGAAGTACGGCTTACTGGGCGAACCAGCCAGCGAAGCGATTCCTAAAAATCTTCAGCAGGCAGACTCCCTGTCTGCAGTTACTTGGTCAATGCAAGTAAAAGTATCTGGCTTTCCACTAGTCAGACATAACGTTTTCTTTAATCAGCCTTACCGCAATGAGTTTTCAGATATTTTTACTAAGGGGAAAATTCCCGAAAATCCAACGGTATATATATGCGCTCAAGATAGAACGGATCATGCGATCGAGAGCAACTCACATGAACGACTGTTGTGTCTGGTGAATGCACCAGCAAATGGTGGCGGTTCATCTTACGACGTAAAGGAAGTAGAGCGATGCGAGCAAAAAATATTTTCACTCATGAGCCAATATGGTCTGCAGCTTCAAAATCTGGAAATGACTCGAACGAGCCCTCAGGAATTCGCCAAACTCTTTCCGGGTCGCGGAGGAGCTCTTTATGGTCAAGCAACTCATGGATGGATGAGCTCATTCCAGAGGCTCGGCTCTCAATCTCAAATCAGCAATCTACTACTCACGGGGGGAAGCACACATCCGGGCCCGGGAGTGCCGATGGCGGCTATGTCCGGTCGCTTGGTGGCCGCAACCCTAATGGAACACCTCGGTTTGACCAAGCGGTAGATCCAGGCAATTATCTCTGGTGGTATGTCGATGGTCTGAGTGACGATGGTCTTTATGGCTTTAGCATCATTGCCTTCGTCGGAAGTGTGTTCTCGCCCTATTACGCTTGGGCCAATAGAAAGCAGCCTGCAAATGCAAATGACTACTGCGCTATTAATGTTGCGCTATACACACCGAATTCGAAACACTGGACTATGACTGAACGAGCCCAGAATGCGATCAATAGAACAGAAAATACATTTACGATTGGTCCCAGTCATTTGCATTGGGAAAATAATGTTTTAACTATTAAGATTAAAGAGCGCGTACCTTTATTAGGGAATAAGGTAGAGGGCACTATCAAGGTTTACCCAGATCAACTCTTTAATCATGTTGTTGCCTTAGATGATCAGGAAAAGCATCGCTGGGGACCGATCTCCCCATCGGCGAGGGTTGAAGTAACCTTTGCCAAGCCCAATTTGCATTGGAAAGGCAGCGCCTATTTTGACTCGAATGAAGGCGATGAGGCGGTCAGTAAATCCTTTAGTGAATGGGACTGGTCCAGAGCACATCTCAAGGATGGCAGTACAGCTGTTATTTATGATGTCCGCCAGAGCAATGGTGCCGAGCGCATCATTGCCTCCAAATTTAATGTTGATGGCACAGTTGAGCCCTTTGCAGCTCCAGAGAGAGTCTCTCTACGAAAAACTGGTTGGGGTATCAAAAGAAATATGCGCTCAGAAAAAACTGGCACGGTTGAGCTGTTAAATACATACGAAGATACTCCGTTTTATGCACGCTCCCGAATCCAATCTCACCTACTTGGGGAAGGGGTCATTTCGATGCATGAGACTCTTAACGTCAATCGCTTAAAGTCCAATATTGTGCAACTCATGTTGCCTTGGAGAATGCCTAGAAATACAACAATGATTTTTTAAATCAATCCGACTTTAGACTTGCTGTTGAGCGTTGGCGTGATAAGTTGCTGTTTTTCGGAGCTCCACTTTTTCAAGAAGTCCTACAACCCAAATTAATCGCTCCTCTACACTTCCAGTGTAATGAGCATAAGGCTCTTCTGGCCTGACGACATCAATTAGAAATTGAATAGATGCAATCTGACTAAAGCTGCGGTCCGGTTTAGTGGTAAAAATCGCTGTTCTAAATGCCTTCACGAGTAGGAGCAGCTTTCTCTTTTTAGGCACTACAGCACGTCGGGAGACCGAGTCATAGGCTTGTCGCTCTACCTGGCGACTGATTTCTGAGTAGATAAAGCTGGCAGCAGCAATTGCTGACCTACAGTTGCGCGGTAAACCAGAAAATCCA
>JBJOEU010000230.1:0-2675 GCA_046049115.1 Pseudomonadota bacterium | reverse complement strand
GCCGTCAAAAATAATTTGACGACCCATCCAATGGCAAAGGACAGTGCGAGCTTTGATCCTGCAGCTTTAGCTGAAAAGGGCGTATCCCCACAAGGTGGCAATCAGGTGGTTTCACCTGACTATGTCGGTTACGAGTCTTATCGCGCTCAGGGTGGTTACGCTTTAGCAAAAGAAATTTTTGAAGGTAAAAAAGACGGCGAGAGCATTGTCAAGATCATGGAAAGCTCCGGACTTCGCGGTCTCGGTGGTGCAGGTTTCCCAGCAGGGCGCAAGTGGCGCATTGTGAGAGATCAACCTGCTCCTAAGTTGATGGCAGTAAACATTGACGAAGGTGAGCCAGGCACATTTAAGGATCGTACGTATCTGGAGCGTGATCCACATCGTTTCTTAGAGGGCTTGTTAATTGCCGCCAATGTAGTAGGCATAGATGCTTGCTACATTTATTTGCGCGATGAGTACCATGGTTGCCGTGAGTTGCTCGAAGTAGAGCTGGCCAAGCTGATTGCAAATCCGCCATTTAAATTGCCGCTGATTGAGTTACGTCGTGGTGCGGGTGCTTATATCTGTGGCGAAGAATCTGCCATGATTGAGAGTATCGAAGGTAAGCGCGGTGAACCCCGCATGCGTCCTCCCTATATTGCTCAGGTTGGATTGTTCGGTCGTCCAACACTAGAGCACAACTTTGAAACTCTCTACTGGGTGCGCGATATTGTTCAGCGTGGCCCTGAGTGGTTTAGTTCTTTTGGTCGTCATGATCGCAAAGGCTTACGTAGTTATAGCGTGAGCGGGCGCGTTAAGAACCCTGGTGTGAAGCTGGCACCAGCTGGTATCACGATTCAGGAATTAATTGATGAGTATTGTGGTGGTATGCAAGATGGCCACAAGTTCTATGGCTACCTACCTGGTGGCGCCTCAGGCGGCATCTTGCCAGCAACGATGAATGACATTCCGCTGGACTTTGATACCTTGCAGCCTTATGGTTGTTTCATTGGTTCGGCTGCGGTAATGGTGTTTGGCGATAAAGACAAGGCGCGCGATATGGCGCTGAACGTCATGCACTTCTTTGAACATGAGAGCTGCGGTCAATGTACGCCATGCCGTGTAGGTACTAGCAAGGCTGCCAAGTTAATGCAGTCGCCATCTTGGGATCAAGACACCTTAGAAGACTTAGCAACTGTGATGGTTGATGCGTCTATTTGTGGTCTAGGTCAGGCTGCACCCAATCCAATTCGCTGTATTGCAAAATATTTCCCAGAAGAAGTTGCTTAATCAGTAAGCAAAAAAAATCAAGGGAAAAACGAGACAAATATGAACGCACCAGTAAATCCTAAAGAACTTGAATTGCAAACCGTGGAGTTCAAACTCGACGGCCAAACCATCGTTTCTTACGAAGGCGAGACTATTCTCAAAGCCGCTAAGCGCCATGGTATTGATATCCCCCATCTTTGCTTTAAAGATGGCTATCGCGCCGATGGTAATTGCCGCGCTTGCGTAGTAGAAATTAATGGCGAACGTACTTTGGCACCGAGCTGCTGTCGCAGCGCCACTCCAGGAATGGAAGTCAAAGCCAATAGCGAACGCGCACTGAAGAGTCAAAAGCTGGTCCTCGAGATGTTGTTGTCAGATATGCCCGATGAAGGATTTAAGTGGGTTGGCGATAGCAAAGAAGAAGAGCAAAAAAATCAACATGGTGAATTGAGTACTTGGGCGGCACGCTTGGACGTCACGGTTCGACCAGAACTCAAAGCATTGCGCCGTGAAAAAGTCAGTCATGATGTGTCTCACCCGGCCATGGCAGTGAACCTAGATGCTTGTATTCAATGTAATCGTTGTGTGCGTGCTTGTCGTGAAGAGCAGGTCAACGATGTCATCGGCTACGCTATGCGCGGTTCTCATAGCGAGATCGTATTTGATCTGAATGACCCCATGGGCGATAGTACTTGTGTAGCCTGCGGCGAATGTGTGCAGGCTTGCCCAACAGGTGCATTAATGCCTAAGGGATTGATCGGCTCACAAACTGTGGATCGCAAAGTAGATTCAGTCTGTCCTTTCTGTGGTGTAGGTTGTCAGATTACCTACAACGTGAAAGATGAAAAGATTGTCAGCGTAGAAGGTCGTGATGGCCCAGCCAACCACAACCGCCTATGCGTTAAAGGTCGCTTTGGTATGGACTACATCCATAATCCACAGCGCCTAACTAAGCCACTGATTCGTAAGGCTGGCGTTGCTAAAGACGAAGCTTTATTAGAAGGCAAGCAAGATTGGTCCGATATCTTCCGTGAAGCGACATGGGAAGAGGCGCTAGAAGTTGCTGGTGGTGGCCTGAAGAAACTCAAAGATCAATACGGCAATAAGGTATTAGCTGGATTTGGTTCTGCAAAAGGCAGTAACGAAGAGGCTTACTTATTCCAAAAACTGGTACGTACTGGTTTCGGTAGTAATAACGTCGACCATTGCACACGTCTTTGCCATGCATCATCAGTTGCTGCGCTTCTAGAAGGCGTAGGCTCTGGTGCAGTAAGCAATCAAGTGAATGATGTAGAGCATTCCAGCTTGATCTTGTTGATTGGATCTAATCCAACTGCCAACCATCCGGTAGCGGCTACTTGGTTTAAGAATGCAGCAAAACGTGGTGCCAAGATCGTCTTGTGCGATCCAAGAAAAACTGAAATCAG
>JBJOEU010000229.1:0-2834 GCA_046049115.1 Pseudomonadota bacterium | reverse complement strand
TGAAGAATGGCATGGAGCTCGATGCTGAAATGGGTCCTATCGTTACTAAAGCCGCTTTAGAGCGCATTACTGGTTACATTGATAGCGGCGTCGCTTCCGGTGCAAAGTTATTGGTAGACGGTCGTGGTTTAAAGGTAGCAGGTCATGACCAGTACTCTCTTGCATGCGTGTGGCGAACTTTACCGAAGCGCTCAATTTAGTGAACTCCTGTGAGTTTGGTAATGGCGTAGCTTGCTTTACAAGCGATGGCAATATCGCCCGTGAATTTGCTCGCCGTGTACAAGTGGGTATGGTTGGTATTAACGTACCTATTCCAGTTCCAATGGCTTGGCATGGTTTTGGTGGTTGGAAGAAATCCCTCTTTGGCGATATGCATGCCTACGGTAAAGAAGGCGTTCGTTTCTATACCAAGCAAAAGAGTGTGATGCAGCGCTGGCCTGAGAGCATTGCCAAGGGTGCAGAGTTTGTAATGCCAACTTCTAAGTAATGAGATGCAGCAGTAATATAACCAGCACCTGTAGATAACAATAGCGACCCTCGGGTCGCTATTTTTTTCGCTCACTCTCTATTGAGCGGGGATGCTAGGCGGGAATCAGGTAGCGCCTCTCAATAACACGAGCGATCAACACAATCACTGATACTAGGGCCAGATAGACTAAGGCAGCCAAAAAATAGGCTTTAAAGAATTGGAAGTTGGTCGCGGCTAACTCTTGCACCCGAGCAAAGAATTCGGTGTACTGAATCAAGAAGGCAACTGAACTATCTTTGAGGTTTGCAATGACTTGATTGGTGAGCGCTGGAATGGAAAGACGAATTACCTGTGGCAGTGTAATCAAACGAAAGATTTGCAAAGGGCTGAAGCCCTGCGCACTTGCCGCCTCAAGCTGACTCTGATCCAAACCGTTGTAAGCAGTCTTAAGATATGCCGCGTTGTAAGCTGCTACGTTGAATGTAAAGCCGATGAAGGCAACTGTGAATGGTGAGAGTCGAATGCCCCACTGTGGCAAGCCGTAATACATCAAGAACAATAAAACAATCAAGGGCATGCCGATAAAAAAGGAGATATAAGAATTGATGGCGCTACGCACGTAATGATTTTTACTCAGCGTGAGATAAAACACCACCATACCCAAAAGTAATCCTGAAACACTAATTAAGCCAGCCAATTGCAAGGTCTTGACTAACCCCGTCAAAATCAAGGGCATCTGCTCCGTGAGATCACGAATGAAGGATGGCCACCCTCCCATTAACGCTTCTCCTCACCACCAAAGAAGGCTTTGATGTCTGGATCGGAATGTTTACTCAATACCTCGATTCGATCATCAGCCCGAATGACGCCGCGATCCAGAAACATCACGGTATCTGCAATATTGTGTGCCAAGTTCAGGTCATGGGTCACGCAGATCATTGTGATCCCCTCGCCGTGCAATCGATTGATGAGATCAGCAACATCTCTAGACATGACGGGGTCTAGTGCTGAGGTAGGCTCATCAAGCACCAAGACTGCTGGATCCATAGCAAGTGCACGGGCAATGGCTACCCGCTGCTTCTGTCCACCAGAAAGCTGTGACGGATATTTATCCTGATGGGATGTCATTTCAAAATGGGATAGCTCTAGGAGGGCCTTTTCTTTAGCCTCTGCTTTACCCATCTTGTGCAGCTTACGTAAGCCTAGCGATACGTTATCCAATACCGTGAGGTGGCTATATAAAGCGAATTGCTGAAATACAAAACCAATTTGCTTACGCAGTTCGCGCACATCAACATCAGGACCCAATACTTCCTTGCCCCTGAAAACGATTGAACCTGAAGTGGGCTCAACCAAGCGATTCAGGCAGCGCAATAAAGTGGATTTACCAGAGCCGGAGGCGCCCATCAAGACCCGTACATCACCCTCTTTTAAATCTAGATGAATGTTGGATAAGACGGTTTGCCCATCAAACTCTTTTACCAAATCCCTCACTTGAATTAATGCCACAGGCTAACCTCTTTAAATAATATGGTGCTAGTGCTCATGCCGTTGCTCATACTGGAGCCATGCCTGGAATTTGGAAACGCTTACTCAGAAGCTGAACACCGACCAAGCATATTCGGTAAATCACAAAATATAAAATGCCTACAGCTAAATAGACCTCTATGCCACGTAAGGTGGTTGAAGTAAGCGTCATTGCTTGCTTGGTGATCTCTGGAATTCCTACCGTATAGGCAAATGGAGAGTATTTCAGTACTGAGGTGAACTCATTGACCATACCCGGAACTGAAAATCGCAGCATCTGCGGTAACTCAATAAATCGTAGTACCTGAATACGAGTCATTCCCATGGCTTGAGCTGCAACCACCTCGGCAGGATCTACTGAGTTAAATGCCCCCCGAAATACCTCAGCTAAATAAGCAGATGCTACTAAGCCTAAACTGAGCGCCATCGCCATCAAAGGCGGAACCTTAAAGCCAATGCCTGGTAGGCCAAAGTACACCATAAACAGTAAGACTAAAACTGGCACACCTCTAAAGACATAGGTATAGCAGTCGATTAGCGGGCTTAGCCAGGAAATATCCAGGCGGCGTAGGCTTGCTAAAGATAAGCCGACTACCAAGCCAGTTGCTGAGCAAACGATAGTTACGAGAACGGTATAAGAAATGCCCTGGGCTAACTGGGCAAGAATATCCAGAAAAGTCACAGGGCAGGCTTTCGACTACAGATTACGGAATTAATAAATGGGGCTTATTTCATCCATTTATCTAGAATGGCTTTGATTTTTTCTGGGCCCAGTTCATTGAGGTATTTATCAAAATCATCGCGTAGCTTAGAGCCTTTAGCAAAAGCAAAACCCAGC
>JBJOEU010000228.1:0-2967 GCA_046049115.1 Pseudomonadota bacterium | reverse complement strand
GGAGTTTCTTTTAAGCGATCACCACGACCTGCTTTCACCACAGCAATAAATTGCTGGTGAATCTCATCAATCATCGTTTTAATCATCTCCACTTGCTGTGGATTTTCTTTGGAGAATGGATCCATCATTCCCTTGTTCGAGCCGGCAGTAATCATGCGTCGAGTTACGCCCAACTTATCCATCAGACCAGTAAAACCAAAGCCTTCCATGATCACACCAATAGATCCCACCAAGCTTGCCTTATCTACCAAAATCTGATCGCCCGCAACAGCGACGTAGTAACCACCTGAAGCGCAGATATCTTCTACTACGACATAAAACGGTTTACTTGGATAGAGTTTGCGTAAACGATGAATTTCATCATTCATCATGCCAGCCTGAACTGGGGAGCCACCAGGACTATTGATGCGCAAAATTACACCTGCACTATTCTCATTTTCAAAAGCAGCGGTAAGCGAAGAATTGATATCCAAAGCATTGGCCATCGAGCTTGAAGAAATCTCTCCTTCTAGCGTGACTAAAGCGGTATGCTTTTCCATTCCCATGCCGCGCCCTGGCAGATGAAAATCAAAGACCGTCAGTATTACGCCGACAAAGACCAGGAGAGTGAGAATACGAAACACTGCTTTCCAGCGACGCGCCTTACGAGTCTCTTTTAGATTCTCTAGTAGTAAATGCTCGAGTGCTTGACGCTCCCAATTTTGATTTGCATTCTCGGATTGATTTTGATCCATCTTTTTAATCCTTCATTACTAACTAGTTTTTAACAGTGAGATTGTCGCTAAGCCATTGGCTTAGCTGCGAGACATCATCCACATGCATCAGTGATGGCGCTTCTTTTAAAGTACTCGGAGGATGCGCACCATACGTTACCGCAACCGCATCCACGCCTGCGTTAGCCGCCATATCTAAATCATGGGTAGTGTCCCCAATCATCAGCATGCGGCGCATCGGTACCTGCATCACATCTGAAAGCTCTAAGAGCATTCCAGGGTGGGGCTTAGAAAAAGATTCATCTGCAGTACGGGTTTCATGAAACATCTGTTCTAGCTGATGGTGTTTTAAAGATCGATCCAATCCCACGCGAGATTTTCCAGTAGCAACACCTAAGAGATAACCATCCTCACGTAGGCTTTGGAGTAATTCACGAATACCCGGAAATAAATCGAGCTCGTGATCTTTAGCAAGGTAGTGGTAACGAAAGCGCTCCGTTAACTTAGGGAAATGCGCTGGCTCAATCCAAGGTACCGCTCTTCTCAGTGAATCCTGAATACCCAAACCAATAACCGAGCTAGCCAAAGTGTCGTCAGGCTCTTTGAAACCCAAATCACGGCAAGCCTGTTGAATACAGTCCACGATTGTCGGTGTGGAATCCATGATGGTGCCATCCCAATCCCAGACGATCAGGTCATAACGTCTATCGGGTTTTTGTTCTTCAAACATTGTTAGGGACTTCAAAAGTGTTCATCATTGCTGCAAATTCAGCTGGTAGTGGTGATTCGATACGCATTTTCTCGCCAGTACGTGGATGAGTAAAGCCTGCTAAGTGGGCATGTAAATACAGGCGTTTAGATCTCACAATTTTGTCTTGATCTTCAAGGCCGTATTTATCATCACCCAAAATCGAGTGGCCCAATTTCTGGAGATGTACGCGGATTTGATGCGTACGCCCAGTTTTTAGCTGGGCTTCAGCCAGAGTAATCGCCACTTCCCCACGTTTCATTACTTTAGTAACACGCAAAGCGGTATGGCTTGGTAGACCATCTGGGTCAACACGAACGCGACGCTCGCCATTGGCTAATAGGTATTTATGCAATGCAAACTTCAATTGCATCGTGCCTGCGCCCTGAGCAATTTCCCCATGGGCTAGCAAGTAATAGCGCTTGTCCGTCTGCCCTTCGCGAATCTGGCGATGCAGCTCCACCAAAGCACTGCGCTTTTTAGCTAAGAGCAATACGCCTGATGTGTCTCGGTCCAAACGGTGAACCAATTCCAAGAATTTGAGTTCGGGGCGGGTAATACGCAGGGTTTCGATAACACCTAAAGCGATCCCTGAGCCGCCGTGAACTGCCAAACCTGCGGGTTTATTCACTATTAATAGAGCCTCGTCCTCGAACAAAATCGGCATTTTGTCGGAATAACCCCGGGCCCGGGACTTGGTTTGGGCGGTATTGACGGCCGCCATTTGGGCGGGCTCAGCAATTCGTACCGGCGGGACTCTGACTACATCCCCCTCAACCAAGCGGGTGGTCGGCTCAGCCCTTTTTTTATTTACTCGGACCTCGCCAGAGCGAATAATCCGATAAACGTGGCTTTTAGGGACTCCTTTTGCCCAACGCAATAGATAGTTATCTAGTCGCTGGCCAGCCTCTTCTGGACCAATAGTCTGAAGATGAACAGCGGCAGGAGCACTAGTTTTGGTCTGTAAAGGCTTGGAAATGGGTTCGGATTTCATGATTTATCTCTCTTGCCACCCCGACGGGGGTCGACAAGGGACTTAACAATACCCCATTGTCCTTCAACTTGTGCCGTATAATCAACGCTCTAGCCAATTTATTGGCCCGAGACTGGCCTGATTCAGGTTTGGATCGTGGAGCTTGGAGTCGCCCTTAATAGGTTGCCCCTCCCCCGTTGTAATGAGGCGCAGGGTTGGTGTGCCGTATGCCGCGACCCGCGATTAGAAGACAGTTTTCAGGCGCGCGCCTGCATTGATGGCCTAAAGGAGGTCTCTGCGGCGATCGTCAAGTGTGGCACCGGTTTAACAACATTGAACTTGGTGTACTGGGCAGTAAATGCCTAGATTTGTTTGATCCACACTCCAAAGCCGCCAATGGGCTATGCCCCAAGCGGTATCTAACTTGTCCCTAACGCAGCGCGCAACGACGCACTCCCAATAGGAGAGTGTTATGAAACGCATGTTATTTAATGCAACTCAACAAGAAGAGTTGCGAGTTGCCATCGTCGATG
>JBJOEU010000227.1:0-2982 GCA_046049115.1 Pseudomonadota bacterium | reverse complement strand
TTGCAAAGCAAATAAATTGGCTGATAAGGATATCTTGAACCCTGTAATGGGTAATGGTGTCTATGCTTCTTGGCTCCCACTCTTTGCCAATGAATATATTTGGAAAGCCAATCCCAAGATTGTGGAAGCCATGCGTGAAGCGGGCAGTCTCTTGCGAGACAAGACCTATACCCACTCTTACATGCATTGCTGGCGTCACAAGTCACCGATTATTTATCGCGCAACCTCACAGTGGTTTGCAAGCATGGATAAAAAACCTTCTGATGGCAAAGCTAGTCTGCGCGAAGCGGCCCTAGCCGGTATTGAAAATACCGAGTTCTTCCCAGCGTGGGGTAAGCAGCGCCTGAACAGTATGATTGCCAACCGTCCTGATTGGACCTTGTCACGTCAACGCCAATGGGGCGTACCTATGGCCTTCTTCGTTCACAAGGAAAGTGGTGAGCCACATCCGCGCACGGTGGAGTTGCTTGAAGAGATTGCTCAGCGTGTTGAAAAAGAAGGTATTGAGGCCTGGCAAAAACTGGAAGTAGCCGAATTGCTAGGCGAAGAAGCAGCTCAATACGAAAAGAATCGCGATACCTTAGATGTATGGTTTGATTCTGGTACTACGCATTGGCATGTGATTCGTGGATCACACCGTAATGAGCTTTATCGCCCTGAAGCTGAAAATCCAGATGGTCGTTTAGCTGACCTATATTTAGAGGGCTCAGACCAACATCGCGGCTGGTTCCACTCCTCTTTACTCACCGGCGCCATGCTCGATGGCAAGCCACCATACAAAGCACTGTTAACGCACGGCTTTACCGTTGATGGCCAAGGCCGCAAGATGAGTAAGTCTGTAGGTAATGTGATTGCCCCGCAACAAGTTGCCGATAAGTTGGGTGCAGAGATTATTCGCCTCTGGGTAGCTTCTACTGACTACTCTGGTGAGATGACGATCTCTGATGAGATTCTCAAGCGTGTAGTGGAGAGCTATCGCCGTATTCGCAATACATTGCGCTTCTTGTTGGCTAACCTGTCTGACTTTGATCCAAGTAAGCATGCGTTGCCAGCAAGCGAATGGCTAGAGATTGATCGCTACGCTGTTGCACTGGCCAATCAGTTACAGCAAGATGTACAAGCGCACTACCAGGCTTATGAGTTTCAGCCCGCTGTAGCGCGCATGCTGACTTTCTGCTCGGAGGATTTAGGCGGGTTCTACTTAGACATCCTTAAAGACCGTCTCTACACGAGCGCTCCGGACTCCAAAGAGCGTCGTGCAGCACAAAATGCACTCTTTCACATCACCCGCAACTTACTCAAGTGGCTTGCTCCTTTCCTCTCATTTACAGCTGAGGAAGCTTGGTTGTCATTCCCACATGGTGCAGAAGAGAAGCTAAGCGAGTCCATCTTCATGGAAGAGTTCGGCACTTTCCCAGAAATCGCTCATGCTACGGAGTTGCTTGCCAAGTGGAGTCGTATTCGAGAGATCCGCTCCGAAGTAACCAAGGCCATTGAGATTGAACGTGAAGCTGGTAATGTAGGTTCATCCCTGCAAGCTGAGCTGACTATCAAAGTAGGTGATGTTGATTTTGCAATTCTGCATTCTCTCGAAGACGACTTACGCTTCGTGACCATTACTTCTAGCGCCAAATTAGAGCTCAGTAATGCGGGCCTCGAAGTTCTCGTACGAGGTAGTCAATATAAGAAGTGTGGTCGCTGCTGGCATCACACTCAAGATGTTGGTGCGAATACTGAGCATCCTGAGTTGTGCGGTCGTTGCATCAGCAATCTTTTTGGAAGCGGTGAATCTCGCCTATTTGCTTAGGCAAGAAAATCAACGGACCAATTAAACATATGAGTGCAAACCGATCATTTCTTCGTTATCTAGCCATTGCAATCGTGACGCTCTTGCTAGACCAGCTGAGTAAATGGTCAGCCTTGAGTAACTTGCAGTTAGGTGTGCCTGAGCCTGTTTTGCCATTCATGAACTGGTTGTTACTTTTCAATCCAGGTGCAGCGTTTTCATTTTTAGCGCAAAGCTCTGGATGGCAGCGTTGGTTCTTTACAGTTCTGGGTTTAGCGGCGTCCGCTTACATCCTTTGGCTACTGCGAAAGAGCTTGAGTGACAAGATGCTGTGTTGGGCTCTGAGCCTCATTTTGGGTGGCGCACTAGGTAACGTCCTAGATCGCATCATGTATGGCGCGGTAGTGGACTTCATTGACCTGCATTACGCCAACTGGCATTGGCCGGCATTCAACATTGCGGATAGCGCCATTTGTATCGGTGCAGCCCTCATCATTTGGGGCGAGTTACGCAAGTCATTTGGCAAAAACCCCCAATCCCTTTAAGCTGGTGCCATGCAATCACTTTTAAATAAGAAAATCGTTCTCGGCATTTCTGGTGGCATTGCAGCCTATAAGTCTGCAGAGCTAGCACGTCAGCTGATGCAAGAGGGTGCCAGCGTTCAAGTAGTGATGACAGAAGCTGCTCAGCAATTTGTGACACTTGTCACTATGCAGGCACTCACAGGCAATCCTGTTTACACCAGCCAATGCGATTTTGATTGCACCTGCGAGTGCGGATCTAATGGCTAAACTTTCCCTCGGATTGGCTGATGATTTACTCAGCACCTTGTGCCTAGCAAGAGATTGTCCGCTCCTCTTGGCCCCCGCCATGAACAAACAAATGTGGGAGCATGCGGCCACACAAAGAAGCGCAGAACGGCTCATTGCAGACAAGGTCACCTTGCTAGGCCCAGCCAGTGGCTTTCAGGCATGTGGTGAGGTCGGCTTTGGACGCATGCTTGAGCCCGCAGAAATTACCGAGCAACTCATAGCCTTCTTTCAGAAGAAGCCGCTCCTGGGCAAACGTGTACTGATTACGGCCGGACCCACCTTTGAAGCGATTGATCCGGTACGTGGCATCACTAACCGCAGCTCAGGCAAGATGGGTTTTGCTATTGCCCGCGCAGCTCTGGAGGCTGGCGCAGAAGTGCACTT
>JBJOEU010000226.1:0-2692 GCA_046049115.1 Pseudomonadota bacterium | reverse complement strand
GCCTTCGACCGTGTTGCCGGCGAGGTCCGTGACGTTGCTGTTGAGCGTGAAAACTGGTCTTGGGTTAGGGGGGTGAATTCCTTTCTACCCGAATCAATCGTGATCAATTGGGCTCAAGTTGTTCCAGAAGAATTTAGTGCACGGTATTCAGCTCATGAGCGTACCTATATTTATGCTTTGTATGGTGGCCCATGTCGCTCTCCTATGTCTGCAGATCGTGCTGGCTATGTGATGCTTCCAGCGGATCGTTGGTTTGATGTTGATGCCATGAGACAAGCTGCCCAATGTTTAATTGGTGAGCATGATTTCACCTCATTTCGGTCTTCAGAGTGTCAGAGTAAGACCCCCGTCAAGACAATGTATTCGATTGAGATTTTTTCGAATGAGCCATGGTTGTATTTCAAGATCAAAGGCAATGCTTTCTTGCATCACATGGTGCGTAATCTAGTTGGTAGCTTTATTCAGATCGGCGTAGGCAAGCAAAGGGCTCAATGGATGGCGGAGGTTTTGGCCGCAAAGGATCGCAGTATTGCGGCACCCACCTTTTCTCCGGCTGGCCTCTATTTGGCTGAAATTGCCTACCCAGAGGAATTTGCCATCCCAAAACCTTGGCTTGCCAACTCATGGTTACCCCCATTTTTGACGCAGAATTAGGTTTGAGAGGCTATTGCCTTATGGTTATTAGCCCCTAGGACAATGTCATGAATGGATTTTTTTGAGATCATCTCCCCTCTGCTAATAGAGGGGGCAACTCATGTTTAAATCCAAATCCAATCAACCGCTTGGTAAATCTGTTGAAAGTTTTGAAACTATCATCGGCTCAAGCTTAAGAGTTGACGGCAACCTTTTATTGCGCAGTAGTGTTCGAATTGATGGTCTCGTCAATGGAAATATTCTGCAGGAAGATGGCTGTGAAGCAACGGTTGCGATTGCAAAAGGAGCTACTGTGATTGGCGATATTCGCGCCAAGCATGTGATTGTCTCGGGGAATCTGCAGGGAAATATATTCTCCTCTGATCGTGTTGAGCTTCTCGATACAGCTTTTATAAGCGGCGATATTACTTATGGCACTCTAGGTATGCAGGTTGGTGCAAAACTGGAAGGTAAGCTGAGGCAAGCTGATAGTGAATCACCCTCACAAACCGCAGACGTTCTGATTGCTCAAGCGATGCAAAAAAGTAATGCCGCTTAACTCAGATGCAAATTTTTTGGGTTTCAGGTGCTGTTGGCAAGATACACCGTATTAATTTAACGCTCAAGCATCTTTTACTGGGAGCTTGTGGCTTTGCTTTGACGCTAATTTTATTGGGTGTTTTTTTGCAGTATATGGGCTTTCAAATGGCGATTGAATATAACCCTCAGCTCGCTCGTAAACTTGGTAATGTTCACACCGCAGTCGAGCTTGAAAATCTCAACGCCTTCTATCGACAAAAATTAATTGATATAGAAAAACAGGTGGCGAGTTATCAGCTAAAGATTAATGATCTACAAACCAGCAATCAAAAGTTATCCGTACTTGCTACGCCGCCAGTAATTCAAAAAGATAAGCCGAAGTCACTTTCAGTTGGTGGCCCCTTTATTAGTCCAACCCGCTCAGAATCAAATCCTAGTCTCATGAATGCATTGCAGGATTCATTGCAGGATATGAAGCGTAACAATGAGCATTTAAATAAACTATCTGAACATTGGATAAGCTACGTTTCATGGCTTGAAGCCATCCCAACGGGCATGCCTTTGCAAGATCGCATTTCTATCTCTAGTGGCTATGGAAAAAGGCTTGATCCCTTTAAAAATATTTGGAGTGAACATCTGGGCGTTGATTTCCAGGCGCCCCTAGGAACAGCTATTGTTTCTTCCGGCTCTGGCAGGGTTTCAAAAGCATTTCGCGACCCCGTTTATGGAAACTTGTTGATAATTGATCATCGAGCTGGAATTCAGACTAGATATGCCCATGCAAGTGAACTTCTGGTAACTGAGGGTCAAGAAGTGCGAAGAGGGCAGCTGATTGCCCGTGTAGGCTCAACCGGAAGGGCTACGGGGCCACATCTTCACTATGAGGTCCTCAAGGACGGCAAGTTAATTGACCCATCTCAGATCTTGATAGGTCAATTTACTAGTCAATAAAAGGGGTGTTATTCCTGCACCCTTTATTATTGGGCATATGGGATTAATTACGAACTTTCAAGGCAGAACCAGGGTCAAAATCTGCGGTCTTAAAACTCCTGCAGATGTCGATGCTGCCGTTCTAGCTGGGGTTGATGCGCTTGGCTTTGTTTTTTATCCGCCCAGTCCAAGGGCTGTCACCCCCAATATTGCCGCCACACTCATTTCTAGGCTGCCAGCAGGGGTAGATGCCGTTGGTTTGGTCGTAAACGCTACAGATGCTGAATTTGAGGCCATTAGGGCTGCTGCCCCCATTACTTTATGGCAGTTTCATGGAGATGAGTCTCCAGCCGAATGCCAGCGCCTTGCGGCAGGTCAACCCTGGATGAAGGCTGCGCGCGTTGGGGCCGGCTTCGCGTTTGATGATTTTTCCCTACAATATAGGCAAGCAAATGCCCTTTTGCTCGATGCGCTCGTTGAGGGCTATGGAGGAGGGGGCGTTCCTTTTGATTGGTCAGGAATTCCACAAGCATGGATAAGCGCAAACGCGCCTCGGGTCGTTTTGAGTGGTGGATTGAACGTTCACAAC
>JBJOEU010000225.1:0-2721 GCA_046049115.1 Pseudomonadota bacterium | reverse complement strand
CAACTTCTCAAGTACCACCAACATATCAGCAGCACAGTAGTGAATCATGGAATCCATGCCCACAACGTAATCAAATTCACCTAAGCCCTCATCGAGCATGTCGCCGGATCTAAAGTCAATATTTTGACGATCGGCAGGAGAAATTCTCTCTTTAGCAAGCTCAATGAGATTGGGCGATAAATCAATCGCAACAACACTCGCCCCTTTATTCGCTAACTCGAGAGCCAATGCACCAGTGCCGCAGCCCGCATCCAGAATCCGTTTCCCATTTAATGACTCTGGTAGGCGGGCGATGAGATTTGAGCGCATTTGGTCACGCCCTGCTCTGACTGTTGCTCTAATTCCGCTAACCGGAGCATCAGAAGTTAACTTTGCCCAAGCATCGTTTGCAGTCCGATCAAAATAGTCCTGCAACTTACTACGTCTATTTAAATAAGAGGTAGCGCTCATAATTAGTCAAACCCTAGTAAGTCAAATATTTCACGATCTTTGAGTGACTCCGTCATTAAAGGATCGTCGTCTAAAAGTAAGCTAGCAGCTAAACGCATATATTCGTCTTTGACCTTTTCAATCTCTGGGGTCGATTCCATTTCAAAAACGGTACATTTCTTGAGACGGCTTTTACGAATTGCGTCGAGGTCTGGAAAATGCGCCATTGTTTTTAAGCCGACCCGCGTATTGAATTTATCAATCTGGTCTGTATCCGCGCTTCGATTAGCGATCACACCACCTAAGCGCACGTTATAGTTTTTTGCTTTTGCACTAATAGCCTGAACAATACGATTCATAGCAAAAATAGAATCGAAATCATTTGCAGCAACAATGAGGGCTCTATCAGCGTGCTGTAATGGGGCTGCAAAGCCGCCACACACTACGTCACCTAAGACGTCAAAAATAACAATGTCGGTATCTTCAAGTAAATGGTGCTCTTTCAAGAGCTTGACAGTCTGGCCAACGACGTAACCGCCGCAACCAGTTCCAGCTGGTGGGCCACCTGCCTCTACGCACATCACACCGTTAAAGCCTTCGTAGACAAAGTCTTCTACTCGGAGCTCTTCCGAATGAAAATCTACTGACTCTAGAATATCAATTACGGTAGGGACTAGTTTTTTAGTCAGCGTAAAAGTGGAGTCATGCTTTGGATCGCAACCGATCTGAATAACTCTCTTACCCAGTAGTGAAAATGCTGCAGACAGATTAGAAGAGGTTGTACTCTTACCAATCCCCCCTTTGCCATAAATTGCGAATACTTTGGCATTCCCAATTTTTTCATTAGGATCCAGGTGAACCTGTAAGCTCCCCTCACCATCGGTTGGCTTACTTCGAGTGTTAATCGAAGAAACTGGCACACTAACTGTATTCATTAAATAGGTACTCCCTCATAAACGCCTTCAAGTCGATCTTCAAAGTCATTAGCAACGCGACGCAAGGTCTCTAATACTGATGGCTCTGGCTTCCAATAATTTCTTTCTGATGCTTCCAATAGTCGACTTGCAACTTTTGCTGATGAAGCAGGATTTAGCTTCATCAATCGCTCCCGCATTTCTGGATCTAATATGAATGTTTGTGTTAGATGTTGATAAACCCAGGGCTCTACTTGACCGGTCGTAGCAGACCAGCCAACAGTGTTAGTCAAGTGACTCTCTAGCTGGCGAACGCCCTCGTAACCATGCTTGAGCATTCCCTCGTACCACTTTGGATTGAGCATGCGTGAACGGGTCTCTAGTGATACCTGCTCATTCAGGGTTCTGACTACGGCAGTACCACGAGTTTGATCGCCGATATACACAGGCGCCGCTTTTCCACCCTTGGCTCTTCTCACAGCCCTGCTAACGCCACCCAAAGTATCAAAATAAGTATCGATCGTTGTCACACCAAGTTCAATGGAGTCTAGGTTTTGATAGGTGAGCTCTACATCAGCCAGGATATTGTTGAGAAGCTCGCTTTGTAGCATTGGGACACCGGTTCTTCCGTATGCAAAGCTTTTACGACGTGTATAGGTTTCAGCTAACTCGTTTTCATCTTTCCATAAGCCGTTATCAATCATCATGTTGACATTGGCACCGTATGCACTCTCGGCATTACCAAAGACTCGCAGCGCAGCTGTCTCAAGATCACAGCCATTTTGAGCTTGATAAGCTAAGGTATGTTTTTTAATAAAGTTCTGATCAAGCGGCTCATCAGCACTAGCTGCCAAGAAAGCCGCCTCAGCAAGAATGCGGATTTGCAAGGGCATCAGATCTCTGAAGATTCCTGAAATCGACACCATGACATCAATTCTGGGTCTGCCCAACTCTTCCAAAGAAACCAGTTGAGCGCCAGCTAATCTACCGAAGCTATCAAAACGCGGCAGTGCACCCATCAGCGCCAAAATCTGGGCAATCGGTCCGCCTTCTGTTTTTAAGTTATCCGTACCCCACAAGACCATGGCGATGGATTCTGGTAGTGGATTACCGTCTGCTTTATAACGCTCCAGGAGCATATTCGCTTGAGCTAGACCATCCTTCATTGCAAATTTACTTGGGATACGGAAAGGATCGAAGCCATGAATATTGCGACCCGTTGGCAGCACCTGTGGATTGCGAAGGACATCGCCACCTGGTGCGGGACGAATATAGCGCCCCTCTAAAGCCTTCATCACACCCTGCATTTCACTATCAGCCTGTAGCTCACTGTACACCGCAAGCAATTCTTCTAACTCGGTACGTAGCGCAGGAGTCA
>JBJOEU010000224.1:0-2726 GCA_046049115.1 Pseudomonadota bacterium | reverse complement strand
ATTGCAGAAGACCTCACTTGGGAAATGTTCCGCGACACTTTAGTTGAGCAAGCTGAGCAAGGTGTGGACTACTTCACTATTCATGCTGGCGTATTGCTGCGCTACGTTCCTTTAACAGCTGACCGTATTACTGGCATCGTCTCTCGTGGCGGCTCCATCATGGCCAAGTGGTGCTTAGCTCACCATAAAGAAAACTTCCTCTATACGAAGTTTGATGAAATTTGCGAAATCATGAAAGCCTATGACGTGTCATTCAGCTTGGGTGATGGCTTGCGTCCAGGTTGTATTGCTGACTCCAATGATGCTGCCCAGTTTGGTGAGCTTCACACTCTTGGCGAACTCACTGCCAAAGCATGGAAGCATGATGTGCAAGTCATGATCGAAGGCCCTGGTCACGTACCGATGCAACGCATTGAAGAAAATATGACTGAAGAGTTGAAGCACTGCCTAGAGGCACCCTTCTACACTCTCGGACCATTGATTACCGATATTGCTCCTGGTTACGATCACATCACCAGCGGTATTGGTGCTGCGCAAATTGGTTGGTACGGTACAGCAATGCTTTGTTATGTCACTCCAAAAGAGCATTTAGGTTTGCCGGATAAAGAAGATGTCCGTACCGGCATCATCACTTACAAAATTGCAGCCCATGGCGCAGACTTAGCCAAAGGTTTGCCGGGTGCTCAAGTACGAGATAACGCTTTATCTAAAGCCCGTTTTGAGTTCCGCTGGGAAGACCAATTTAATCTTGGCTTAGACCCTGAGCGTGCTCGTGAGTACCACGATGCTACCTTGCCAGCAGAGGGCGCGAAGATTGCGCATTTCTGCTCAATGTGTGGACCGAAGTTCTGCTCAATGAAGATCACACAAGAAGTGCGTGATTACGCGGCGACTTTGGATGCTGACGGCAATCCGAAAGCGAAAGTCATTCCGATCACTGCAGAAGCTTCTACCGATCCACAAAAAGGAATGGAAGAGATGTCAGCCGAGTTCCGTAAGCGCGGTAGCGAGATTTATCAGTAAGTGAGTCAAGCATTCTCAAACGGCAAATATGCCATCGTTGGCGCCGGCCTCATGGGTCGGTTGCTAGCGGTCGCGCTGGCTAAGCGCGGCGCTCAGGTGGAGCTGTTTGAGAAAGGTGGTTCGGACGGCAATTTAGCGGCAGCTCGCATTGCGGCCGCTATGTTGGCCCCATTAGCAGAGTCTGCCATTACCGAAGATAACGTGGTGCGCATGGGTGTTCATAGCCTGCCACGCTGGAAGCAACTCATCGATGAATTAGCCAAGCCAGTTTTCTTTCAACAAGATGGCACTCTGATCTTATGGCATCGTCAAGATACCAGTGATGCAGAGCGCTTTGCCTCCCATCTGGAACGAAATTGCGATCACAACCAGGCACTTTCCAAACCGATTCATTTGGATAGTCAGTCTCTTGCAGAAATTGAGCCTGGTGTTGCCGAACGGTTCACTCAAGGCCTCTATCTTCCCAACGAAGGGCAACTCGATAACCGTCAACTTCTAGAGGCTTTATTAGTTGAACTGACTTTAATGAAGGTGCCTTGTCATTGGAATGAGGCTGCTGATCCTGAGCAACTTCGCGCTCAAAAGAATGGTTTTGATTGGGTTATTGATTGTCGTGGTTTGGGTGCTAAGGTTTCTTGGGGAGAAGCTGGTGAAGCCTCTAAAGATTTACGAGGAGTGCGCGGTGAAGTGATTCGCCTGCATGCCCCCGAAGTCAAGTTGCTTCGCCCTACTCGCCTAATCCATCCGCGCTATCCCATTTATATCGCCCCTAAAGAAGATGATGTCTACGTTGTTGGCGCAACAGAAATTGAATCTGAAGATCTATCACCAATGAGTGTGCGCTCCGCCCTAGAATTACTTAGTGCGGTTTATACCGTCCACAGCGGCTTTGCTGAAGCGCGTATTTTAGAAATGGCAACGCAATGTCGCCCTACGCTCAAAGATAACTTGCCGGAGATTGCTGTTGATCGAAAACCAAATCAAGCTGGTTTGATGATGATTAATGGACTCTATCGACATGGCTTCATGATCTCACCAGCGATTTTGGATTGCGCATTAGAAATATTAGATTGTGGGTCTAGCAGCACAGCCATGAACTTAGGCCTTCAAGTGACAGCCTCTGCCGACCAGGAGCTCAGTACATGCGCATAATGGTGAATCAAGTTGCTAAAGAGGTGCCAGATCAGAGCACGATTGATGACGTTCTTTTGCTAATTGATGCAAAGCCACCCTTTGCTGTTGCCATCAATTATGAATTTGTTCCCAAGACCCGGCATGCAGAAGAAGTATTGCGTGAAGGCGATGAGATGGAAGTCATAGCGCCAGTTACAGGCGGCTAATTTAGTAGAAACACATCAAGAAATAAATACAGAAAAAAGTAAGAAAAAGAATTCATTAATCAACATGACTGCCCCATTACCAAACTCTTTCGATACGGCTAATCCATTAGTGCTGTATGGCGAGACTTTTGCTAGTCGCTTATTACTAGGAACCTCGCGTTACCCCTCTCCACAGGTTTTAGAAAATGCTGTAAAGCAATCCAATCCTGGAATGATTACGGTAAGCCTGCGTCGGCAAGGAACATCTACTACGGAAGCGCATTCTGGTTTTTGGGATCTCTTAAAGAAAATGGCTGTACCGGTTTTACCGAATACCGCAGGATGTCACAGCCCTAAAGAGGTGATTGCTACTGCGCAGATGGC
>JBJOEU010000223.1:0-2735 GCA_046049115.1 Pseudomonadota bacterium | reverse complement strand
AGACCTGATTTAATTAAATCAGCAAGAGCTAATGGGTTGCTAAGTAAAGAAGATGAGCAATTTCTTCGAACGCTGTAAGTAATTATGGTTTTGAATGAAGTGTTTGTATTTTGATTTAGTGAAATGGTTTTAACTGCATCCTCTGTCTGGTCCGTTGATGAAAGTCTCGGGATTAAACGCTGACAAGATGTTTAAGGATTAATAATGAATTTGATCGAAAAAATTGAGCAAGAAGAAATTGCTCGCTTAAGTGTTAACAAAGTACTTCCTGCTTTCGCTCCTGGCGACACAGTTGTTGTTGGCGTAAACGTAGTTGAAGGTACACGTAAGCGTACCCAGGCCTTTGAAGGCGTTGTGATTGCTAAGCGCAATCGCGGACTGAATTCTAGCTTTATCGTTCGCAAGATTTCATCTGGCGAAGGTGTAGAGCGTACATTCCAAACTTACTCACCATTGATCGCTAGCATTGAAGTGAAGCGTCGCGGTGACGTACGTCGCGCGAAGTTGTACTACTTGCGTGATCGTTCAGGTAAGTCTGCACGTATTAAAGAAAAACTTCCTGCTCGCAAAGTTAAAGCGGTTGCTGCGGCTGTAGCGGAATAAGGTTGGCTTTAATCCAAAAGAAGGCGGCCTAGGCTGCCTTTTTTATTGCCCTAAAATAAAAACAGATGTCAAAGAATCTCAAACCCCAAGAGTCGAAATTGAGTATTGCTACGCCATTGAATTTTGATGCGCAGGCGATTTCAATTTATGAGGTTTGTTCAGATCAGCCCAAAGTGATTGCCCATCATTTGGACCCATCTAGCCTAAAGCATCGCTTTCAGAATCCCCCCGTTTGGCAGCCAGAGATTACTGATGAAAATCGACATGTCATTGCCACGGATATTATTTCCAAGCGCCAAGCAGCTGGAAAAGTGACCCGAGCAGCCGTCTTAATCCCCTTGCTACTGAAAAGTGATGGGCTCTCCGTATTGCTCACCCAAAGAACCGATCATTTGCATGACCATGCTGGTCAAATTAGCTTCCCGGGCGGACGGATGGATCCGAGTGATTTCGATCCTAATCACACCGCTTTACGAGAAAGTGAAGAGGAAATCGGTTTGAATCCGCAAGGAGTTGAGGTCATCGGCCATTTGCCTCAATATTTAACGGTTTCAGGCTATAGTGTGACGCCGGTTGTAGGCTTGGTAAAACCTCAGGCAGAATATGCATTAGATGCATTTGAAGTGGCGGATGTTTTTGAAGTGCCTTTACATTTTTTAATGGATCCTGCAAATCACCAAGTGCGGGTCTGGGAGAGTGATCAGGGTAGTCGTCGGTTTTATTCAATGCCCTATGAGAACCGTTTTATCTGGGGTGCTACTGCTGGAATGTTACGTAACCTTTACCACTTATTAAAAGTATGACTTTCTTTTCTATTCTCTTCGCACTCATTGCTGAGCAATATCGCCCAGTAACCTCGAATCATTGGATCGCGCGCACAAGCGCTCGCTGGCTTGATTGGGTTGCTGGTGAATTCGGTGGCAAGACTGAACAAGGTGCAAGCCCTGTGGGCGCGCGTATGGCCTGCCTGGTGGCATTCATTCTGCCAACATTCTTGGTCTTCGTGCTCTATGTTGTCTTCATGGTGAGTTTCCCAATTCTGGGATTCCTGTGGAACATATTAATTGCCTACCTATTTTTTGGCTTCCGCCAATTTAGCCACTCTTTCACGCTAGTGCACGAGGCCGTTGCAAATCATGACTTGCCTGCAGCTCGCTTAGCACTTGCCGAGTGGTATGGCCCTGAATTAGATGCTTCCAACCTCACCGAGACTGAGGTGATTTCACTTGCACTAGAGCGTGCCATTATTGGCTCACACCATCATGTATTTGGTGTGCTGTTCTGGTTCTTAATGCCTATGGGTCCTGCGGGCGTAGTGTTATATCGATTAGCGGATACTGCTGCTCAGCGCTGGTCAGAAAAAGGCGACTTTAATTTGAGTGAAGCAGCACGCCATTTCTTCTACGTATTAGATTGGGTGCCTGCACGCATCACGGCTATGGGCTTTGCGATTGTGGGTAACTTTGAAGGCGCTGTCTATGCATGGCGTCACCTGACTAGTAAGTGGTCTGACTCTCTGTCAGCAGTGATCTTGGCATCTGGAAGTGGCGCCTTAGGTGTTCGCTTGGGTGAGCCCTTGAGTGAGCCTGATAGTGATGAAGCGTTGCGTATGGCCGAAGCTGGCGAGCCTGTTTTTTACGAAGTGGGTTTGGAGCCAAATGAGCGCACCATGCGTTCTGCTGTTGGCTTAGTGTGGCGTTTAGTTATCGCTTGGATGGCTTTATTGCTAATGCTGACCATCGCTCTTTGGCTTGGCTAATACCCTGAATTTGTGTATCGGCAGTCTTTGAGTCGGAACGCAACTGCCTAAATAGCGCCAGTCTTTCTGGCGCTATTTCATTTTTGTCGACAGCTTCTCGTATTGCACAATCTGGCTCTGCTTGGTGCGCACAATTATGAAAGCGACACTTGCCTAGCAGGTCATGAAACTCCCTAAAAGCGTGTTCTAGCTCGCTAACTGACATATGCGCCAAGCCAAACTCCTGAAAGCCCGGGGAATCAATTAAAGCGCCCAATTTGCCGCTAGCATCACGTCCCCAAGCCTCGGGTAGCTCAAAGTAGCGGCAAGCGGTTGTGGTGTGTTTGCCGGTATCTAGGCGGACTGAGTACTCTTGAGTGATCGCGGCTGCATT
>JBJOEU010000222.1:0-6364 GCA_046049115.1 Pseudomonadota bacterium | reverse complement strand
GCAAGGATCCAACAGGTGCGAATGCTCAAATTAAATCCTTGCTAATACTCGTTACTCTTTTTAGATTACTTCTTCTTTGGAGGTGTAATCGATGCAGCCATCGCATCAAAGTAAATCACTCGAACCTGTTCACCAACATTAACATCGGCTAAGAGCTGCGGGTTCTTAACCGTAACAACAGTGACCTTGCCACTTGGACCTTTCACTGAAACCAATTTCTTAGCGCGATCTACGGCTACGATATCGGCAATGATGGTCGTGGTGTTGGTAATGGTGCGAGTTGGTTTTTCACCAGGCTTAGAGGCAACTTCTGATGCAGTTTCGACTTTGCTACGAATGCCATCGCTTTTGGTCTTTATCAATTCAATTGCAACAGCAAGTTCATAGGTCACATTGAGACGGTCACCTACTTTAATTTGATCAAAACTTTTAATTTCTGGGCCGGCAATGAATTTGGATTCACCTTCATTGTTCTTAAAGAAAATCGTACGTGTTTTCTTATCAATCTTGGTAACAGTACCTTCATACAACTGGAAAATACTGTCAGTGATAGCTGCGTCCACCACTACAGCGTTAGCAGCAGGTGCTTGAGCCATTACGAATGCTGGGCTAGCCAACAGTGTTGCGGCTACAAGAGTCATTTGGGCGATTTTAATTTTCATAACTTTCCTTAATATTAAGTATCTATAGTGATATTAGCGTATTTCAACTGCAAAATTCTGTTGGAAAGCCCACAGAAGAATAGGGCGGTAGTTCGATAGCAAGCGTTAATATTTTGCACCTGAGTACTTGAGCTTAAATTCGCTCCCACCAGTTCCCAGAAAAGTGACATTGCAGCCAGTCGATACACTTACTCACCTTACCAGGCACCAAACGGGGTGATGAAAATACCGCATGAATTTCCTGGGAGGGTAGGCTCCAATCAGTCAATATCGCCTGCAAGGTGCCCTTATTTATGGAGTGATAGGCAACGTACCAAGGAATAGTGGCCAAGCCCATATTCCCAATAGTTGCGGCTAACAAGGCGGATAAGTTATTGGAGTACAGCGGACCTTTAACGGGTATCGAGATCGTTTCGCCATCACCCCCACTAAAGTGCCAGCGGTGATTGTCTTGAACTGAGCTGTAAATCAAGGCCTGATGCGTCGTTAAATCCTCTGGATGATTCGGAGTGCCATGTTGTTTTAAGTAATCTGGACTAGCTACGAGGACCCAGGGATTTAAGCCCAAGTAGCGTGAGCCTAGGGAGGAGTCTGCGAGGCGTCCCATACGGATTGCAAGATCAACGCCACTTTCAACCAAATTGACATATTGATCCTCAAGACTCAGATGCACCTCAAGCTTGGGGTTTTGACTCATAAATTCAAGTACAAGTGGGGTCAAAATACGTCGGCCAAAGGCAACTGAAGAGCTTATAGTCAATTTACCTTGCGTCTCACCTTGCAATAGGGCAGCTAGGTTATCTGCCTCCTCAAGCTCTCTAGAAATGATTTTGCATTTTTCATAGTAGATCGCACCAATTTCCGTTGGGGTGACCCCTCTTGTACTGCGATGCAATAAAAGTGAGCCGAGACGCTTTTCTAAAAAGGCAATGTGTTTGGTTGCGGTGGGCTGTGTAATGCCCAGGCTGGCTGCAGCCTTGCTAAATGAGCCGGTTTCGACGACTCGGACAAAAAGGGCGATTCCCTGAATTCGATCCATAAATCAATTCTAACCCGATTTTTCTTAGGTATTCCATTTTGGAATAGCTCATATGATGGCAAATGGCATTCTCATTTAGACCTGAAGTGTTGATGATGTAACCATTCTTAAACAGCGAGGGAAACATCATGGCCAAAATGAAAGCCGCAATGGCAGCAGTGCTTGTAATGGAAAAAGAAGGTATCACCACTGCTTTTGGTGTTCCTGGAGCCGCTATTAATCCACTCTACGCACAGTTGCGTGAGCGTCAGTCAATTACTCACATCCTGGCCCGACATGTTGAAGGTGCTTCACACATGGCTGAAGGTTACACAAGAGCCAAAGCAGGCAATATTGGTGTTTGTATCGGCACTTCTGGCCCAGCCGGTACAGACATGATGACAGGACTGTATTCTGCAAGTGCTGACTCCATTCCTATTCTTTGCATTACTGGACAAGCTCCACGTGCACGTCTTTATAAAGAAGATTTTCAGGCTGTTGATATTGAAACGATTTCTAAGCCAGTAACGAAGATGTCTGTAACCGTTCGTGAGCCTGGCTTAGTGCCACGGGTTTTCCAGCAGGCATTTCATGTGATGCGTTCAGGCCGTCCAGGTCCTGTATTAATTGATTTGCCGATTGATGTTCAATTAGCTGAGATTGAATTTGATATCGATACGTATGAGCCATTGCCGGTATATAAACCAGCAGCTAGCCGCAAGCAGATCGAAAAAGCATTGGAAATGTTGATGTCTGCCAAGAAGCCATTAATTGTTGCTGGCGGTGGAATTATTAATGCTGATGCAGATGCGTTATTAGTAGAGTTTGCAGAATTGACTGGCATTCCAGTAATTCCAACTCTCATGGGCTGGGGCCACTCATGGCAGGTATGGTGGGTCTGCAAACCTCACACCGTTATGGCAATGCCACTATGTTGGCTAGCGATCTCGTTCTAGGTATTGGTAACCGCTGGGCTAATCGCCATACAGGTTCAATCGACGTGTATTGCAAAGATCGCAAGTTTATTCACGTTGATATTGAGCCAACCCAAATTGGTCGCGTATTTAATCCCGACTACGGCATTGTTTCAGATGCTAAAGCTGCGCTAGAGTTATTTGTTGAAGTGGCAAAAGAATGGAAAGCTAAAGGTAAGCTTACCAACTATAGCGAATGGGTTGAACGATGCCAGGAGCGTAAGAGCTTGATGCATCGTAAAACTAACTTTGATAATGTACCTATCAAACCACAACGCGTTTACCAAGAAATGAATTCTGTATTTGGTCGCGATACTGTGTATGTATCGACTATTGGCCTATCGCAAATTGCTGGGGGACAGTTCTTGCATGTTTATGGTGCTCGTCAATGGATTAACTGCGGTCAAGCTGGCCCACTTGGCTGGACAATTCCAGCTGCTTTAGGTGCATTGGCTTCGGATACAACAAAGACTGTAGTTGGACTTGCAGGTGACTACGACTTCCAATTCTTGATTGAGGAATTAGCTGTTGGCGCACAATTTAACCTGCCATTAGTAATGGTCTTGGTAAATAACAGTTACTTAGGTTTGATCCGTCAAGCGCAGCGTGGTTTTGAGATGGACTATTGCGTACAACTGGCTTTCGACAATATCAATGTGGACGATCAAAACTTGAAGGGTTACGGAGTTGATCACGTTCAGGTGGTTGAAGGACTCGGTTGTAAAGCTATCAGAGTCTCAGATCCAAATAAAATCAAAGCAGCATTGATAGAGGCGCAAAAGATGGCCAAGGAGCTTCGTGTTCCCGTAGTAGTGGAGGTTATCTTAGAAAAAATCACCAACATTGCGATGGGCACCGAGATTAACAATGTAAATGAATTTGAGGATATAGATTGCCGTCATCCCGCTGGTACTGAGGGATTAGTAGCTGCCGGCCTTCTTGAGTAATCGATTTATTGCCTTAACCTCACGATGTTGTTCAATGAAAAACCATTTTTGGAGCGTTTTGCGCTAGCCAAAATTGGGGGCTTCAAAGCCGTTGAATTCCTATTTCCTTATGCTTTTGAAGCGAGCGAAATCAAATCCGCATTAGATAACAATGCTTTAAAGTTGGTATTGCACAACTTGCCAGCAGGAGATTGGGATGCAGGGGAGAGGGGGATTGCATGTCACCCAGACCGTGTCGCTGAGTTTCGCTCTGGTGTTGCAAAGGCGATTGAGTACGCTAGTATTTTGGGCGTACCCCAACTCAACTGCTTGGCAGGTAAGACTCCTGAGGGAGTTGATCCTGCATTAGTGCATGACACCTTTGTCAGTAACTTACAGTTTGCTGCCGCTGAGTTAAAGAAGTCGGGATTAAAGCTCTTGATCGAGCCAATCAACACCTTTGATATTCCTGGCTTCTATCTTTCTAAAACTGCCCAAGGCATTGCAATACTAGATGCCGTTGGCGCTGACAATGCGTTTTTGCAATATGACATCTATCATGCCCAGCGCATGGAAGGTGAGCTAGCCAATACGATTCAAAAATACTTTGATCGAATTGCGCATATTCAGTTGGCGGATAATCCAGGACGCAATGAGCCTGGTACCGGAGAAATCAATTACAGCTACTTATTTGATTTACTAACCCGACTTGGTTACACGGGTTACATTGGTTGCGAATATAAGCCTTTGAAAACGACTGAGGCTGGCCTGCATTGGATGGGTCAATACGAGCAGTAATTTCAGTTGATCTGTAAATCAATAAATCAATAAAAAATTTTGGGAATGAATGATGAGTAAGTTAAAACTAGGCTTCGTGGGTTTGGGTATCATGGGCGCGCCAATGGCTGGGCATTTGCTTACAGCAGGTCATGAGCTATTTATTAATACCCGCAGTAAAGTTCCTGATGAGTTAGCTAATACCGCCGCCGTTCTCTGCGCAACCCCAGGAGAGGTAGCATCCAAGGCAGACATCATTATTACCATGGTGCCAGATACACCTGATGTAGAAAAAGTACTTTTTGGAGAGAACGGCATTGCTTCAGGTCTTAGCAAGGGCAAGATCGTCGTTGATATGAGCTCAATTTCTCCTATTTCTACGAAAGACTTTGCTAAGCGTATTAATGATCTTGGTTGTGAATATTTAGATGCTCCCGTTTCTGGTGGTCAATTAGGTGCAAAGGGTGCAAGTCTCACCATCATGGTTGGTGGTAAGCAAGCCACCTTTGACCAGGTCAAACCAGTATTTGATTTAATGGGAAAAAATATTACTTTAGTTGGTGATAATGGCGCTGGCCAAGTTACCAAGGTAGCCAATCAAATTATCGTTGCCTTAAATATTGAGGCAGTTGCAGAAGCCTTGGTCTTTGCTTCTAAGGCAGGTGCTGATCCAGCAAAAGTCAGGCAAGCATTGATGGGTGGCTTTGCCAGCTCAAAAATTCTTGAAGTTCATGGCGAGCGGATGATCAATCGCACCTTTGATCCTGGCTTTAGGATTGAGCTGCACCAGAAAGACTTAAGTTTGGCCCTCAGCAGTGCTAAGGCTCTAGGCGTTAGTTTGCCCAATACAGCTAGCGCGCAAGAGTTATTTAATTCCTGCGCAGCACATGGTGGAAAATCGTGGGATCATTCTGCTATGGTCAAAGCGTTAGAAAAAATGGCTAACTTTGAAATAGGTCAAAAAAGCTAGAGGAAGAAGTATGGCAGTAACCTTGGTTGTTTATCTGCATGGCTTTCGGTCTTCACCAAACTCAACCAAGGCAGTGATGACTGGGGAGGCGGTGAGGGCTCTCTCATCAGAAGATCATTCTTATGAATGGTATTGCCCTCAATTGCTTGCGTCTCCAAAAGCAAGTCTGGAGATGGTGATCCAGCATATCAATCACTCAGCATTTGATCGCCTGGTAATCGTCGGATCTTCTTTGGGCGGTTTTTATACTAACTACCTCGCCGAAAAGTATCGATGCAAGGGCATTGCCCTGAATCCTGCCGTATATGCCGCCAGAGAATTAGAGCCCCATGTTGGCATGATGACTGCCTATGACAGCGAAGAGCCATTTGACTTTAAGGCTGAGTACATCGATGAATTACGTGCCTTACAGGTAGATCCTGTAACTGATCCAGAGCGTTATTTTTTAATTGCCGCAAAAGGTGATGAGCTTTTGGATTGGAAAGAAATGTCGACTTTTTATCCCACTGACAAACAACTGATCCTCGAAGGTGGCGATCATGGAATCTCTGACTACGCCAAACATCTGCCAGCAGTAATCGACTTTATCAAGCATTAATGTCTTAATGGATCCGTTCGGCAATCGGCTTCAATCTGTACCAAAAAAATCTCTGTGGATTCTAGCTGCTGCAGTTTTTCTATCCCTTTTAGGGCACCTGATTGTATTTTTTGGGATTCCATTTTTTTCTTTTGGTAGCGCGCCACCCATAGCAGAAGATCTAATCATCAAAACGGATCTCCGTGTTGAACCCCCCAAGAAGATTCAGCTCAGTAGCAAACCAAAGAAAAAAACTTCACCCAGAAAAACCAATGCCGTATCAGCAGATCCATTATCAGATCAAGACCAAGGAGAGCAGGGGGCATTAGGCAATCAATCCGGTCAGGCTTTTCGCCTTCCCGATTCAGGCACCTATTATTTTGATGCCTATGTTGATGGGCAGCTATATCAAACTGCCCAGTTGGATTGGATTACCGAGGGGAATAATTACCGCCTCTAT
>JBJOEU010000221.1:0-2781 GCA_046049115.1 Pseudomonadota bacterium | reverse complement strand
ATATATTCATTGGCAAAGAGTGGGAGCCAAGAAGCATAGACACCATTACCCATTACAGGGTTCAAGATATCCTTATCAGCCAATTTATTTGCTTTGCAAGACTTAAAGTCTTCCTCACCATAGGCTGGTGCAGAGTGCACAACACCAGTACCGGTATCGAGCGTAACGTACTCGGCAGGATAGATTGGTGAGAGACGTTTGTATCCCTCATTTAATGGAGCAAGCGGATGCCAGAAAGAAATGTTGGCTAACTGACTACCCAAGCAAGTGGCAATCACTTTGCCCTCGAGGCCAAAATCTTCCAAACAAGTTTTTACACGATCTTCTGCCAGGATAAGTAACTTATCGCCCGCATCTACTAGGGCGTAACTCAGCTCAGGATGAACATTCAATGCTTGATTAGATGGAATAGTCCAAGGTGTTGTTGTCCAGATCACAATCATTCCAGGCTTGGCTGGTATCTCAGATAGGCCAAATGCTTTCGCTAGTTGAGGACGCTGCGCATCATCAAAAGCAAATCCTACATCTACTGTTGGATCAGTTTTGTCTTGGTATTCCACTTCAGCTTCAGCCAGTGCGGAGCCGCAATCGAAACACCAGTTGACTGGTTTGAGTCCGCGGAAAACATATCCCTTTTCCCAGATCTTCCCAAGGGCACGAATTTCATCAGCCTCATTACGGAAGTTCATGGTGAGGTATGGGTTGTTCCAATCGCCTAAAACACCTAGTCGCTCAAAGTCGACTTTTTGCTTATCTACCTGAACTTTTGCATACGCGCGCGCTTTAGCTTGTACTTCAGCTGTCGGCAGATTCTTGCCAAACTGCTTTTCAATCTGAATCTCAATCGGCATCCCATGACAATCCCAGCCCGGAACGTAGGCAGAGTCAAAGCCCATTAACCAGCGGGACTTTACGATCATGTCCTTGAGAATCTTATTGACCGCATGACCAATATGAATATCACCGTTTGCATATGGGGGGCCATCATGCAAGATGAACTTCGGTTGGTTGGCATGCGCTGCACGAATCTTTTCGTAGAGTTTATTTTTCTGCCACTGTGCAACCCATTGCGGTTCACGTTTCGGTAGATCTCCCCGCATTGGAAACGATGTTTCTAGAAGATTAACGGGATAAGAATTTTCTTTTTCAGACATAAGATTTTTTCTGGAAATAATTTCTGGCATGCGCTGCATCAGATGCAATCGCTTTGGTAAGTGTATCGAGGTCAGAGTACTTCGCCTCATCTCGAATTTTTTCTAAAAGCTCCACGGTAATAATTTTTCCGTAGACATCGGCGTTGTAATCAAAGATATGAGTCTCAAGTAACACGCGACCTTCATCTTCTACCGTTGGTCTCACGCCGAGACTGGCTACAGCAGGAAGTGGCTTATCTCCAAGCCCTAGGACTTGTGCAGTAAAAATTCCGGAGCAAGCAGGCTTACGGTGATGCAGGTGATTGGCAACAGCGAGATTCAATGTCGGGAATCCTAAGGTGCGCCCCAGCTTTTGCCCATGAATGACATGGCCGGAGATGCCGTAAGGACGACCTAGTAGTTTATTGGCTTGATCCATATTTCCATTAGCCAAGGCATTGCGCAGCGCAGAGCTAGAAATTCTTTCGCCATCTTCTTGCACGGTATGAATACTAGAAACTTCAAAACCAAATTGTTCGCCAGCTGCTTTGAGGCTTGAAAAGTTGCCTGCGCGTTTTGCGCCATAGCAAAAATCATCACCAATCAAAATCCACTTGGCATTGAGTCGCTTGACAATAATTTCAGAAACAAATTCTGCGGGAGAGAGGCGAGCAAACGCCGAATTAAAATGCTCCACTACTACGCGATCGATACCCATGTTGGCAAAGGCAGCGAGCTTATCGCGCAAATTGAGAATTCGTGGAGGCGCTTGTTCGGGAGAAAAGAATTCTTTAGGGTGCGGCTCGAAAGTCATAACGCAGCTAACTAAACCGCGTGCTTGCGCGCCATCCTTCAGCTGCTTGAGCAGGGCGTGATGACCCCTGTGCACGCCATCGAAATTACCGATGGTTAAGGCACAAGCCGGTCCTGCAGAAAACTCGGTGGGGCCACGCAATACGTTCACTAAATCACTTTCAGGGTCGCTTTCGGGGTAACCATCAATTATATTGTGGGCATGCCATCTATCGTCACCTTAATCTCTGGCCGCGGATCTAATTTCGAGGCCATCGTCAAAACAGCTCAAAAAGAGCAGTGGCCGGTTACTTTTGCCGGGGTCATTGCCAACCACTCTGCCGCCAAAGGCCTTGATTTTGCTCGCTCTCAGGGCATTCCGGCCTTTGCCATTGAACATCGCGAGCACGCTACTCGAGAGTCTTTTGATGCCGCTCTTATGGCGAAAATCGATGAATTAGGGGCTGATTTAGTGGTTCTAGCGGGTTTTATGAGAATTTTGACCCCAGGCTTTATTCGCCATTTTGAGGGTCGTCTGATCAATATTCACCCAGCATTGCTGCCAGCTTTCCCGGGATTGCATACTCATGAACGGGCTTTGGAGGCTGGGGTGGCTGAACATGGCGCCAGCGTGCATTTTGTGACCGAGGGCGTGGATGAGGGGCCTATCATCTGCCAAGCCTCAGTTCCAGTGCTTTCCGGTGACGATGCGGATAGCTTGGCAGCACGCGTTTTGGCTGCCGAGCATCAGATTTACCCGCGGGCCGTAAAATGGTTCCTAGATGGACGATTGCGAATAGAAGGTAATCAAGTTCAGGTTCAACCACCGGAGTCGCAATTAATAAAATTATGAGTA
>JBJOEU010000220.1:0-2784 GCA_046049115.1 Pseudomonadota bacterium | reverse complement strand
GCTGACGGATCTGGAACTACAGCAATTTTTACAAATTATTTGGCTAAGGTAAGTCAGAATTGGAAAGATTCAGTTGGTGAAGGTGCTGCGGTTAAATGGCCTGCTGCCTCATCAGTTGGTGGCAAGGGCAATGAGGGTGTTGCAGCTAACGTTTCTCGTGTTAAAGGCGCAATCGGATATGTTGAGTATGCGTATGCCAAGAAAAATAAAATGACTAGCGTTTCTTTAAAGAATAAAGAAGGTCAATTTGTGCAGCCCGATGACATCACTTTTGCTGCTGCAGCGGCTGGTACTGACTGGTCTAAGATTCCAGGCATGGGTACATTCATTACCAATGCCTCGGGCGCTAAATCATGGCCCATTACTGGAGCATCTTTTATTTTGATCTACAAGAATCCTGAAAACAAGTCTAACGCTGCCGAAGTAATCAAGTTTTTTGACTTTGCATTCAAAGATGGCAAGAAAATGGCTGAGGATTTAGATTATGTGCCAATGCCTGATGTCACAACGGATTTCATTCGCAAGAATGTGTTTGCTAAAGTAGTTATTAAGTAAAATTAGGTGGCTGATGAATTTCCGCTATCGCTATAAACAGCTCCACTTGTAGTGGGGCTGTTTCAATATTTAAATAAGTGCAATTTATGATTGAATCTACCCAGTCTCACTCAGCACCGACGCCACAAGCGCTCCGTATTGCTAAGTTGCAGCGCATTCAGGATTTCCTTTTTCACGCTGTTACGCAATTTTTTGCTTTATCTGTCCTCGTCGCTTTGCTTGGCATTATGATTTCCTTGGTTAGTAACGCTTGGCCGGCTTTAAGTACATTTGGTCCAGGATTTTTCTTTACCCAAGAGTGGGATATTGTGAATGGCGAGTTTGGTGGCTTAATTGCCATTTATGGCACTCTAGTGACTTCTTTAATTGCATTACTCATTGCCGTTCCCCTCAGTTTTGGAATTGCAGTATTTCTAACTGAGTTATGCCCTGGACCTCTGCGTCGACCATTGGGCACTGCTGTTGAGTTGCTTGCTGCGGTTCCCTCCATCATCTACGGAATGTTTGGACTATTTATTTTTGCTCCCATGTTTGCTGACTATATACAGCCAGCCTTAGCTGCAACCTTGGGCCAAGTTCCTGGTTTAGGAATCCTTTTTTCAGGCGCTTTTAATGGTATCGGTGTCCTTTGTGCCGGTTTGATTCTGGCCATGATGATCCTGCCATTTATTGCTTCTGTGATGCGTGATGTATTTGAGATCGTCCCCCCAGTTTTAAAAGAGTCGGCTTATGGCATTGGTTGCACCACATGGGAGGTAGTAAAAAACGTCGTACTTCCGTACACCAAAGCGGGTGTCATTGGTGGTGTGATGCTGGGCTTAGGCAGGGCACTTGGTGAAACAATGGCCGTGACCTTCGTTATTGGTAATGCTCACCGTTTATCGCCATCGTTATTCGCACCTGGTACTTCAATCGCCTCGACACTTGCAAATGAGTTTGGCGAAGCAGAAGCGGGAAATCACCTATCTTCCCTGTTCGCTCTCGGATTAGCGCTTTTCATTATTACGTTCATTGTTCTGGCCTGCGCGAAGTGGATGTTGAGTAATATGGAGAAGAAGCAAGGGCTAAAAACATGAATACTATTTCAAACATCAATCCTGCAATTTTTGCTAAGCGTAAACGTGCCAATAAAATTGGCCTGACCTTGTCAATGGGTGCCATGGGTTTGGGTATGATTTTTTTGCTTTGGATTTTGAGTGTCTTGGTGTTTAAGGGTTTCTCGGCACTTGATATCACCTTATTTACACAAAGTACTCCAGCCCCGGGTTCTGACGGGGGCGGCCTTGCAAATGCAATTGTCGGAAGTTTGCTGTTGGTGGGTTGCTGCACTCTGATCAGTACACCGATTGGCGTCTTAGCAGGCGTCTATCTTTCTGAATACGGTGATCGAAGTCGTATTGCTGCAGTAACCCGTTTTGTTACTGACATCATGCTTTCAGCCCCATCGATTGTGATTGGTCTGTTCGTATATGCCTTCGTGGTTGCACAAGTAAGGCATTTCTCTGGCTGGGCCGGCACTATTGCTCTAGCTCTCATCGCTATCCCAGTAGTAGTTCGCACAACCGAGAATATGTTGCGCTTGGTTCCAGGTAGTTTGCGAGAGGCTGCCTATGCCTTAGGGGCCCCGAAGTGGAAAGTGGCCTTTATGATTACTCTCAGGGCAGCTCAAAGCGGAGTGATGACTGGTATTTTATTGGCACTAGCACGTGTGAGTGGAGAAACAGCGCCTTTACTCTTTACTGCACTCAATAATCAGTTCTTCTCAACCAATATGAATGCACCAATGGCAAACTTGCCAGTAGTGATTTTTCAGTTTGCCATGAGTCCATACGACAACTGGGTTGATCTGGCCTGGGGCGGGGCGCTGCTAATTACCTTTGCAGTTCTTGGATTAAACATTCTGGCTCGCGTAGTGTTTCGCGAGAAAGTCCAGAGCTAATGAGTAATATAAAAACAATGTTTGACTTAAATACGATTGATAGTCAAGGAATAAGAATGAACGATATCAAAAATCAAGAGCCACTAAGTGAAGTAAGGAATGCGCTAGAAGTACGCAATCTAAATTTTTTCTATGGTGCCTTTCAGGGTCTGAAGAATATCAATTTAGATATTGAAGAGGGCAAGGTTACGGCCTTCATCGGACCGTCTGGCTGTGGTAAGTCCACGTTATTGCGCACTATGAACCGGATGTATGACCTTTACCCTGGGCAGCGTGCCGAAGGTGAGATT
>JBJOEU010000219.1:0-3052 GCA_046049115.1 Pseudomonadota bacterium | reverse complement strand
GTTACGCTCCACAGAATCAAGACTAGGGGCTCACCCTCACCTTTAAGGCCATCTAACATGCGATTAAGGCGAGGCAGATCACCAGCCAACATCGCTTCAGTCAATTCAAAGACGTTATAGCGCGCTACTTTCAAAATGGCTGACCGAATTTGTTCCTCAGTAAGAACGCCAGCGGGATGCAACAAACCTAGCTTCTGAATCTCCTGGTGAGCAGCAATGAGGTTTCCCTCCACCTGCTCAGCAATGAAGGCCAAAGCGCGTTGGCCGTCTGGGCCTGACTGAACCTCTTGACCCTGCTTCTTTAGGCGGCCTGCAATCCATTGCGGCAGTTGCGAGCGATCCAAGGAGTCCAATTGAATCGCCATACCCGCTTCATCTAGAGCACTAAACCAAGCAGAGGTTTTAGTCTTGCCATCCAATTTAGGTAGGATGATGCAAAAAATCGTATCTGGCCCCTCAGAGCCTACCGACTGAGACTCGATTTGGGCAGAGAACTGCTTGAGCGCATCAGCACCGTCGCGTCCAGGCTTACCGGTTGGTATGCGCAACTCAACCCAGCGCTTATCTCCAAATAAAGACATGGTTTGGCCAGCACTTAACAAGGCGCTCCAATCAAACCCACGCTCTTGTAACAAGACTTCACGATCGGTGTAGCCCATTTTTTTGGCAGTAGCACGCAATTGATCCATTGCCTCCATCATGAGGAGAGGCTCATCTCCACTAAAAATGTAAAGAGGATTCAAAGAAGCCGGTGAATTAAGCGACTTCAAATGGACCTGTAGGGCATCGCTCTTAACCATGCGATTGGATCGTCATTCTTTAAAAACTTCGAGCCTGTGGTGCTCGCGCAGATGCAGAAACACGGCGCAGAATTTGAACGGCTAGATCTCGACGCATTAAAGACAAGAATTGCTGCATTTGAACATCGGTTGCTAAAACAGTGGATACCGAGAAATCCATGTCACGAGTAATATAAATTTCAGCCTCAGGCACTACATCAGCTCCAGCATTGTCATATGCCCTAAACCCAACACGAATATTTAAGCGATAAGCTGAAACCTGACCATTCGAGTTGTAAGCCAAAATCTCACGACCACTCAGATCGTTAGTAATCTCCAAGTTAAGATCCGCATCCTTTGGATTGATTGCTAACTTCGCATCAGTACCAGTCAATATGGCTGTCTGTAGATCAGCACGCAAAGGCGGCGATGGATTGCCAGTAATCGCGATGACTTTGTATGGCAAATCCACCATGCCACGCAAACGATAGCCACAAGCGATCAACCCACTGACTGGAGCCAGAGCAAGCAAACCCAGCATAGTTCGTCGAAGTTGATTTACGCGCATGTGTTTAGTTTCTATTCAAAGTAGTTTGCAATGATCTAAGCAACAATATTAATCAAGCGACCCGGAACCACAATCACCTTTTTAGGTGCGGCGCCATTCAATGCTTTCACAGCTGGTTCGCTTTGTAATGCCAAAGCCTCAATTTGCTCTTTGGTCGCATCAGCAGGCACACGGATATCGCCACGCAATTTGCCATTAATTTGCAGCATGATGGTCAACTCAGTTTGAATCAGTGCAGCCTCATCTACTACAGGCCATGGTGCATCTAAAAGAGAGTCAAATGATTGATCACACCCAATCTCATTCCAGAGAGCATGCGTCAAGTGAGGCACCACTGGATACAGTACCCGAATCAAAATACTCAAGCACTCACGCAATACAGCAGGTCGCACCGCAGTTTTATCGCCTAATTTCACAGGCTCTAGAACATTGAGCATCTTCATTGCTGCAGAAACTACCGTGTTGTACTGACGGCGCTGATAGTCAAAATTAGCCTGCTTCAAAATGGTATGCACTTCACGACGCAATTCTTTTTCTGCGTCATTCAAATCACTTGGCAAGACTTCACTAGCAACGCGGATTAAATCAGCCTGACTGCTGGAATACATCCAGACGCGGCGTAAGAAGCGTGAAGCGCCTTCCACACCAGCACTTGACCACTCCAGCTGCTGCTCAGGAGGAGCAGCAAACATTACAAAGAGGCGCGCAGTATCAGCGCCGTATTGATCAATTAAAGCTTGAGGATCAACACCATTGTTTTTACTCTTCGACATCTTCTCAACGCCGCCAATAATGACTGGTGTGCCAGAAGTATCGCCCTTCAACTTGGCGCTTTGAGGGCGGCCTTTGTCATCGAGCTCGAGCTCTACATCTAAAGGATTTAACCAAGTCTTTTTACCGGATGCTTCTTCAGAGTAATAAGTCTCATTGAGCACCATACCTTGCGTCAGCAAGTTCTGAAATGGCTCATCAAAAGTAATGAGCTTGAGATCGCGCATGACCTTAGTCCAGAAGCGCGCATAGAGTAAATGTAAGATCGCATGCTCAATACCGCCAATGTATTGATCCATTGGCATCCAATATTCATTACGCTCATCCACCATAGTCTTTGCATCTGGACCGGTGTAACGCATGAAGTACCAAGATGAATCCACGAAGGTATCCATCGTGTCAGTCTCGCGGCGAGCTGGCTTGCCACATTGTGGACATTTCACATTGAGGAAGTCGGCTCGTTTATTGAGTGGATTACCACTACCATCGGGTACGCAATCTTCCGGCAACACTACTGGCAAGTCTGCTTCAGGTACCGGCACAGCACCGCAACCTGGGTTCTGCTCATCACCACATAATCGGAATCGGTGTTCCCCAATAACGCTGGCGAGAGATACCCCAATCACGCAAACGGTAAGTAGTTTTGATTGCACCAATACCCATTTGCTCTACATCTTTGGCTACCGCATCAACCGCTTCTTCATGCGACAGGCCATCGTACTTACCGCTATTGAGGCAAACAACATCATCCTTTTGGGCATACCAATCTTGCCAACGACTAGTATTGAACATCTCTGATGGAGCGCGCAAAGCAATCACTTGCTTAATCGGTAAGTCGTATTTGAGGGCAAAGGCAAAGTCACGCTCATCATGTGCAGGAACGCCCATAACAGCGCCATCGCCATAAGACATCAAAACATAATTACCAACCCAA
>JBJOEU010000218.1:0-2803 GCA_046049115.1 Pseudomonadota bacterium | reverse complement strand
CTAGCCGCAAACTGTTTCCTTTGGGCTAGCAAGTCCTGCCGTAGTGATTTTGGAGAATTGCCGTGCATATAGACCATTATCAGGCGAAAATTAAGAGATATAGTAAATCGATAAGGCATGACAGTGAAAAAGAAGTTTGATTTTTCTGGTGGCTGGCAAACAATCGTGGGCGGAATTCTGTTTTTAGCCCTGACAGTTTCTGCGCCCACTATTTCTGCAGAGAAGGCTAAGAAAATTACTCCGAATAAAGAAAGCAGAACCTCAGCTTTTGAAATCACAGAAGGTGATCGTACTTTTATTGAATTACGCGAGGCTGCTAAAAGAAATGATGTAGCTCGTACGCAAACATTGGCTGCTAGTCTCTCCAATTATCCCTATGACGACTATGTAGCTTATTTCCGCATCAAGCCCCAGTTATTTGACAGTGCTGGTGGTGCACGTGCCGATAGTAATGCTGACTCTCAGGTAGTGGCTTTTCTAAATCAGTATCAAGGTACGGCCTTAGCCGATCGGATGCGCAACGACTGGCTACTCGTTTTAGGTAAGCGAAAAGATTGGTCGCGTTTTGATGCTGAATACCCCAAATTTGCTTTGGACGATGACACGCAGGTGAAATGCTACTCATTGCAGTCGAAATTAGCTCAAGGTGAGAACCCAACTAAAGTTGCCATCGATGCGCGCGCAATACTATTAGATCCGCGCTATTTTGGCCAGGCTTGCCAAGAATTGGTGCCCACTTTAGTTGGTGCCGGAGGTATGACGCCAAGCGAAGCAAAAGCGCTTGGTCGCGCTGCCAGTGAGATGGGTTTTGAAACAATGTCCCGTCGCTTAGGCGGTGAAGATCCTATCGCCGAGATTGTAAAAGCTGCTAAAGCTGACCCTGCAAAAACCTTTAAAGATTTTTCACAAAACGCATCACGCTATAGCAAAGAGAATCAAGCTGTGGCTTGGGGTGTCATTGGTCAGTTCCTCGCAAAAAAATTAGACTCCAATGCAGATGATGCCTATCGCCTTCAACAAGAGCTGGGTTATAACGAGCTCCTTTCTACTGAAGGCCAAGAGTGGAAAGTACGTGCAGGCTTGCGCGCTAAGGATTGGACGCTGGTAAAGAATGCGATTGAAGGCATGAATCCTGCTGTACGTAGTAAAGATCCTGCCTGGACTTATTGGTATGCACGTGCATTAAAAGTCGACGGCCAAAATGAAAAAGCCCGTGAGAACCTCGAACTCGTTGCCGATCAATACAATTTTTATGGACAGCTTGCACGAGAGGATCTTGGTAAATCTAATCATGTACCTGCGCGCACTAAGGTTGGTGATGCCGAAATTGAAGCGATGTCTCAGCGCAAAGGCTTTATCAGGGGCGAGCGTTTTTATGCTATGAATTTGCGCTTTGAAGGTAATCGCGACTGGAATTGGGAGTTGCGTAATATGAGTGATAAGCAGTTACTCGCAGCAGCTGAGTATGCCAAGCGCATTGGGTTATATGACCGCGTTGTCAACACCGCGGATCGCACCAAGCAAGAGCATGACTTCAGTTTGCGCTACCCGACGCCCTATCGTGATGAGCTATCGCCGATTGCAAAACAAATTGATTTGAACTTAGCTTGGACTTATGGACTGATTCGTCAAGAATCGCGCTTCATCATCAATGCCTCCTCTTCTGTGGGCGCTTCAGGATTGATGCAGGTGATGCCAAACACAGCGAAGTATGTAGCTAAGAAGATTGGTATGACCTCTTACACTAATGACAAGCTCACTGATACTAATACCAACCTGACCTTGGGTAGCAACTACTTGAATATGGTCTTGGTGGATTTAGATGGCTCTTGGGTCTTAGCATCTGCAGCTTATAACGCTGGCCCATCGCGCTCTAAAACTTGGCGGGAAAAACTCACTAGCCCTACTGAAGGTGCGATTTTTGCAGAAACGATTCCGTTCCATGAGACGCGTACTTACGTAAAAAATGTTTTAGCTAACGCAACGTATTATTCATCGGTGATGTATGGGCAGCCGCAGTCCTTAAAGCAGCGTTTAGGGACGATCACTCCTAAAGCAGCAAACGCCTCAGAGCTGCCTTAGTAATTTAACTAGATGGGATTTTTATGAAATATGACATTCTGCTAATTGGTGGCAACGGTTTTGTAGGTAGGGTATTAGCTGCCCAACTACAAGCAGAGGGCTATTCCGTTTTACTGCCCACCAGGCATTTATCATCCGCACGTGAATTACGCATGTTGCCAAAAATACATTTAGAAGATGCTGATGTGCATGAGTTTGATTCTTTGCAAGAACTTTGTTCACGCATTAAACCTGGCGGTGCTGTGATTAATTTAGTTGGTGTATTGCATGACAAGCCAGCAGAGCCTTATGGAAAAGTATTCCAAGCAGCACATGTTGATCTACCAAAAAGCATCATTACCGCTATGCAGATGAATGGTCTCAAGCGTTACTTGCATATGAGTGCATTGGGTGCGGATTCAAATGGCCCATCAATGTATCAGCGTAGTAAGGGTGATGGAGAGCTTGCAGTAAAAGCTAGCAATCTCGACTGGACTATTTTTAGGCCCTCAGTCATTTTTGGGGCACAAGATCAATTTATTAATTTGTTTTCTAAATTAACAAAATTATTTCCAGCGATGCCTTTGGCAAACTCAGGGGCGCAGTTTCAGCCGGTGAGCGTGGATGACGTTGCCACCGCATTTACCAAATCCTTAAAAATGCCATCGACCATTCATGAGTCGTATGACTTGGTAGGGCCTACGGTCTACACCATGAAAGAGATTGTGGAATTTGCTGCGCG
>JBJOEU010000217.1:0-2807 GCA_046049115.1 Pseudomonadota bacterium | reverse complement strand
TGAATTAGGGGTATTCGAAGCATTTGGCATAAGAGGCAAATTATAATTGGGGCGATGTACTCAGACCTACTCGCAAACCTTAATCCAGAACAACGCGAGGCAGTGACCCTCCCGCCGGTAAATGAAAATGGCCAGGCCCAGTCAGCCCTGATTCTGGCTGGCGCTGGCAGTGGAAAAACCCGCGTCCTGACGACCCGTATAGCTTGGTTGATCCAAACGGGGCAGGTTTCGCCGATTGGCGTCCTAGCGGTGACCTTTACCAATAAGGCAGCTAAGGAGATGATGCTGCGCTTGAGCGCCATGCTGCCCATCAATACCCGGGGTATGTGGATTGGCACTTTCCATGGTCTTTGCAACCGTTTATTGCGTGCGCATCATAAAGAAGCCGGTTTGCCGTCGACTTTTCAGATTTTGGATACCCAGGATCAGCTTTCTGCTATCAAGCGGCTTTTAAAGGGCTTAAAGGTCGATGATGAGAAATACCCCCCTAAGCAGTTGCAATACTTCATTGCCCACGCCAAAGAGCGTGGTCAGCGCGCTAAAGAATTATCTGTGGGGGATGACTTTCAGGCCAAGATGGCTCAGTTGTACGAGGCTTATGACGAGCAGTGCCAACGTGAAGGTGTAGTCGACTTTGCTGAACTCTTGTTACGCAGTTACGAATTACTCAAACATAACGAAGCCATTCGGACGCATTATCAAGAGCGCTTCCGTCATATTTTGATCGATGAGTTTCAAGATACCAATGCATTGCAATACGCTTGGCTCAAATTGCTTTCTGGTCATGATGCTAGTCGTGTCAATGTCAGCGGCATGGGGAGTAGCGCTGTTTTTGCAGTAGGTGATGATGATCAAAGTATTTACGCTTTCCGCGGTGCAGACGTTGAAAACATGCGTTTGTATGAAAAGCAATACCACCCGATGATGGTCAAGCTTGAGCAGAACTACCGCTCACATGGCCATATCTTAGATACCGCGAATTACCTTATTTCTAACAATACAGATCGTCTTGGTAAAAACTTGCGCACTGATGCAGGTCACGGTGAGCCGGTGCGCATCTATGACGCCCCCAGCGATCACGCTGAAGCCGCTTGGCTTGTGGATGAAATCAAAGCCTTGGTGAATAGTGGCATCAAGCGTACTGAAATTGCTTTGCTCTACAGAAGTAACGCTCAGTCACGCATTATTGAGCACGCCTTATTTTCTGCGGCGATTCCGTATCGTGTGTATGGCGGATTGCGCTTCTTCGAGCGCGCTGAAATTAAACATGCCTTAGCGTATTTGCGTCTGCTAGAAAATCCGAATGACGATACTTCTTTCTCACGCGTAGTGAATTTCCCGACACGCGGTATTGGGGCGAGGTCGATTGAAGCTGTGCAAGATGCAGCTCGCGCACAAAATAGTTCTTTATATTTGGCGGCATCGACACTGGATGGCAAAGCTGGTGCCTCCTTAGGCGGCTTTGTGCGCCTGGTGGATCATATGCGTGAAGCTACCCGTCACAACACCTTGCCTGAGACAGTGGAATTCGTGATTCAAAATAGTGGTCTGATTCAGCACTACCTCTCAGAGCGCGAAGGTCAGGACCGCGTAGAAAACTTACAAGAATTAATTAACGCCGCAACCGCATTTATTGCGGAAGAAGGTTATGGTCAGGATGCCACCGCTGCCACGCTACCGGGTGAGAATGCGCCTGGGGTAGTAGAAGTTTCACCATTGGCCGCATTCCTCTCGCACGCTTCACTTGAGGCGGGCGATAACCAAGCTCAGGCAGGCCAAGATGCTGTGCAGTTGATGACGGTGCACTCGGCTAAGGGCTTGGAGTTCACCTCTGTATTTATTACTGGCTTAGAAGAGGGATTATTCCCACATGAGAACAGTATTAATGAGCAGCATGGTTTAGAAGAAGAGCGACGCTTAATGTATGTGGCAATCACTCGCGCAAAAGAGCGCCTCTATCTCTCTCATACGCAGTCAAGGATGTTACATGGTCAAGTTCGCTACAACATGCCATCTCGCTTCTTGGAAGAGTTGCCATCGGATTCGCTAAAGTGGCTCACTCCAAAAGTCAAAGATGCCCGTTGGGGAGGCACTAGCAACGGAAATGGTGGCCGCTCAGGATCAACTTGGCAAGATGGCTATACCCGTCAGCGTGAGTTTGGATCGAATGATTTCTTTGACAGTGGAAATGAGCGTGAGCGACCTGCACGGCAAATTGGCCGAGTAGGCTCTGCCTCCACCGCCGTGACTAGAATGGCCTCACCACCACGAGGAAATTACCCATTTACGATTGGGCAAAATGTGTTCCATACCAAGTTTGGTGAAGGGCGCGTTACAGGTCTAGAGGGTAATGATGCTGATGCGCGCGCTCAGGTGAATTTCAAGCGCCATGGTGTGAAATGGCTACAGCTCAGTATTGCTAAGCTGGCTGCGATCGATTAAGCGATCAAAGTAGCCGATTCTTTTTCAGCAAAGCATGCCTTCCAGGTGGCGAAGAAGGAGCAGTGCATCACAGTGAGCCCTGCCATGGAAATAGGGGCGATGATGAATGATGCGGCTTGACCTAAGTCGAGAGCATCAAAGATGGAGCCGATCGTTAGAGGAATAGCGATTAAGATCGCGCCCCAAATCGCGAGATAGATAAAGAATGCGCCCCGATTGGTCCAGCAAGCAACAGCACTGGAAAAGAGTGCTTGCGCTATGGACATATCAGCCCAAGCAACGAGTACGGGAGAAAACCACATCAACATCGCCACCGGCACATAAAGAAGGCCGCCAAAAAAGAGAATCAAATAAATCTGATTGAT
>JBJOEU010000216.1:0-2809 GCA_046049115.1 Pseudomonadota bacterium | reverse complement strand
TAAGCCTGCAGCAGTAGTACAAAGCCAAGACTTCAATTTCACCGGGAGTGAAGAAGCTAAATCGGACTCATTGCTAAACAAGGTTGATGAAGATGCGCCGGTCATCTTTCAGCTAGATAAACCAGGAAAATAAAAAAACCACCCTTAGGTGGTTTTTTTATTAAGCAGTTATTGGTTACAAAGTAATGTCCGGTTCCTGCCTTACGCAATCAACGTAGTACTCGCTACTTCCATTGACATCACCTTTTACTAATCCATGAATATCAGTCTCAAAGCCTGGGAATTGCGCATTGAAGTCACGGGCAAAGTAGAGATAATCAATGATACGTTTGTTAAAGCGCTCACCCGGAATCAAGAGCGGAATACCTGGAGGATACGGCGTTACCAACATAGCGGTAATGCGATCTTCAAGTTGATCTAAAGGAACGCGATCTACTTTTTTGTGGGCCATCTTTGCCCAGGCCTCTGAAGGCATCATCGCAGGCACCATGTCTGAGGTGTACATCTCGGTAGTCATACGGGCTACATTACGGCTCTTATAGAACTCATGGATCTGCTGGCAAATATCTTTGAGGCCGACGCGCTCATAGCGAGGGTGCTTGGCAACGAACTCTGGCAATACTTTCCACAAGGGAGCGTTCTTATCAAAGTGGTCTTTAAATTGTTGCAGCTCAGTTACCAAAGTATTCCAGCGGCCCTTGGTGATACCGATGGTGAACATAATGAAGAAGGAGTACAGACCGCATTTCTCTACGATCACACCGTGCTCAGCCAAGTACTTGGTCACAATGCTCGCCGGGATACCCATAGATCCAAAGTTGCCCTCAACATCTAAACCAGGCGTTACTACAGTCGCCTTGATGGGATCGAGCATATTGAAGTCTTGCGCAACATTGCCAAAGTCATGCCAGCTGGCATTAGGCTCCAGAATCCAATCCGAGCGCTCTCCAATACCTTCTTCAGTTAAATGGTCTGGGCCCCAAACCTTAAACCACCAGTCTGCGCCAAACTTATCATCCACCTCACGCATGGCGCGACGGAAATCCATTGCCTCAGCGATAGACTCCTCAACCAGCGTAGTACCGCCTGGAGACTCCATCATGGCAGCAGACACATCGCAAGAAGCAATGATGGCGTACTGGGGGCTAGTCGAGGTATGCATCAAATAGGCTTCATTGAAACAGTCGCGATCAAGCTTATGTTCTTCCGCATCCTGCACCAATACCTGTGAAGCTTGTGAGAGGCCAGCCAATAATTTGTGAGTTGATTGGGTAGCAAACATCAAGCTCTTCTTAGTACGCTTGCGATCGTTACCGATAGCATGCATATCTTTGTAGAAGGGATGGAATGCAGCGTGTGGCAACCAAGCTTCATCAAAATGCAATGAGTCGACTTTGCCGTCGAGCATGTCTTTAATCATCTCAACGTTGTAGACGATGCCGTCATAAGTACTTTGCGTGAGTGTCATGACGCGTGGCACCACGCTCTTGTCTTTAATGAAGGGATTGGCATCAATTTTTTTCTTGATGTTTTTCCACTCAAACTCTTCTTTTGGAATCGGGCCAATAATGCCAAGGTGATTACGCGTTGGCATCAAGAAAATTGGAATCGCGCCCATCATCGTGATCGAATGAATCACCGACTTATGGCAATTACGGTCTACCAGCACCACATCACCAGGGGCAACAGTAGAGTGCCAAACGATCTTGTTTGATGTGGAGGTGCCGTTAGTGACAAAGAACAAATGATCAGCATTAAAGATGCGCGCAGCATTACGCTCACTCTGTAATACAGGTCCGGTGTGATCTAGCAGCTGGCCTAATTCTTCGACTGCATTGCAGACGTCAGCACGCAGCATGTTCTCACCAAAGAATTGATGGAACATACGCCCCACCGGACTCTTCAAGAAAGCCACACCACCAGAGTGCCCAGGGCAATGCCAAGAGTAAGAACCTTCGGAGGCGTAATTTGTTAAGGCGCGGAAGAATGGGGGCGCCAATGAATCTAGGTAGACTTTGGCCTCACGAATGATGTGGCGTGCCACAAACTCTGGCGTATCTTCATTCATATGAATAAAGCCGTGTAACTCGCGCAAGATGTCATTGGGCATGTGGCGTGAAGTACGAGTCTCGCCATACAAGAAGATGGGGATATCTTCGTTGCGTTTACGGACCTCAGTAATAAAAGCGCGTAAATTATTTAATGCTGGTAAGTCATGGTCCTCAGAGTCAGAAACGAACTCTTCGTCATCGATTGACACAATAAAACTGGAAGCACGGGAAGCTTGCTGGGCAAAGGATGTCAGGTCACCGTAGCTAGTTAAGCCAATCACCTCCATGCCCTCGTTTTCAATCGCCTCCGCTAAGTCGCGAATACCCGAACCTGAAATATTTTCAGAGCGAAAGTCCTCATCAATAATGATGATTGGAAAACGAAATTTCATGTGTACCCTTTAAAGTCGCCCATAGGGCGATTAAACAGATTAAGCAGATTAAGTCTTGGGCAGAGTAACGCCGACTTGGCCTTGATACTTACCGCCACGATCCTTGTACGATGTGCCACATACTTCATCGCTTTCAAAGAACAGAACTTGTGCGCATCCCTCGCCGGCATAAATCTTGGCAGGCAATGGAGTCGTATTAGAAAACTCCAGTGTGACGTAACCTTCCCATTCAGGTTCGAATGGAGTGACGTTCACAATAATTCCGCAACGCGCATAGGTACTCTTACCAACGCACACTGTTAAGACGCTGCGTGGGATCTTGAAGTACTCAACCGTTCTCGCCAAAGCGAAAGAGTTTGGCGGAAT
>JBJOEU010000215.1:0-3137 GCA_046049115.1 Pseudomonadota bacterium | reverse complement strand
CCAGTATCCGCTGACTAAAGAGTTAGCTCGCAATATGATGGCTGAAGCACAAACCATTGCTGAGAAGTTGGGTGTGACTTTCCGCGTGGACATTGAGCGCCGTATTGCTGGTGCAGAAAAAGTTGGCAAGCACAAGACCTCGATGTTGCAGGATTTAGAAGCTGGTCGTAGCTTGGAGATTGATGCCTTATTAGGATCTGTCATTGAGCTTGGCCAAATTACCAAAATACCAACACCATGCCTCAACACAGTCTTTGCATTAACAAAGTACCTTGATGAAAATGTCCAAGCCTCTAAAGGTAGCTTGGCATTACCTATTAAAAAACCCTCACCACTAAACATGGTGGGGGTTTTTGTTTTGAGTCTTTAGTTTTATATCAACAGTCTAGAGCACTTATTCAAAGCGATTATCTAGGCGTCCAACACCATCAATAATGATGCTGACATTGCTTCCGGGCTTCATCGAGCCGACACCAACGGATGTACCGCAGGCGATGATATCGCCAGCCTGTAGTGGCACATCTTGAGAGATCAAGCTGACCAATTTTGCTGCTGGAAAAATCATGTCGGAGACAGGATAGTTCTGACGTTCTTGATCATTAAGGATGGTTTTAATCGTTAGCTTACTTGGATCTATATCAGTTGTGATGTATGGGCCGAAGACACCAAAGGTATTAAAACTCTTAGAGCGGGTCCACTGTGCGTAGCCAGGATCGCGATTCAAAATCTCGATTGCAGTGACATCATTAATGCAGGTGTAACCAAAAATAGCGTTGGCTGCTTGGGCCTCATCTACTTCATGACAGGCTTTACCGATGACAATGCCAAGTTCACCCTCATAAACCACTTTTCCAGAGTAAGACTTGGGAGTGCGAATGACTTGATTGGCTGCCAAGAAAGAATTGTTACCTTTCAGAAAATACAAAGGCTCTGCTGGCACAGTATGCTCAAGCTTGGTCACTAGCGCATGAAAGTTATCCACCATAGCAACCATCTTGGATGGGATGCAGGGGATATCGATAGTGACATCAGAAAGCTTTAATGTCTCGCCAGTAGCCTGTGGATGATTAAATAGATCACCGGTGTACACGGCAACCTGATCACCTTGTACCTGTCCTAAGCCGGTCTTGCCTTGATGTTGAAACCTAAGCCATTGAGCCATAATGCTTCCTCCTGATGGTTAATATTTATTAGCAATATCTTACAGGGATGGATTGATGGCTAAGCATTCTGAATTACTTTTTGCGCCTGAATTGGATCAGCCAGTTCGCTATATTGAACGAACCCGTAATTACTACCTTGGTTTGGGTTATGAAACGCCGTATGTTTGGGCGCATTACATTGATGTGCCTTTTACTCCGTTGCAAAAGCCCCTAAATCAATCGATCCTCGGTTTAGTGACTACTGCTGTCCCCTTTGATGCTAGTAAGGGTCCGCAGGGGCCTGGTGCACCTTATAACGCCGCAGCTAAGTTTTATGATCCCTATATTCACCCGACTGATGACAACGTGGACCTACGTATTGCGCATGTGGGCGTTGATAGGCTCAATGCCAATATGCAGGACAGTAATTGTTGGTTTCCAATTGGCGCAGCAAAGCGGGCTATTGCCAAGGGGCGCATTCAATCCCTATCCCAGCATTTTTACGGCTTACCAACCAATCGCAGCCAACGCCACACTCTGGAAATGGATGCGCCCTTGATTCTGAGCAAAATGCGCGCAGACCATGTTGATGTTGCTGTGCTGATACCAAATTGCCCGATTTGTCACCAAAGTCAAAGCTTATTAGCGCGTTATTTGGAGGAGGCTGGTATTCCTACGGTCATCATGGGTGCGGCGAAAGATATTGTGGAATATTGCGGTGTGCCCCGCTTGCTCTTTAGTGACTTTCCGCTAGGAAATGCTGCGGCGCTACCTAATAACGAGCAATCGCAAGACTCTAATTTTGAATTGGCTCTGCGCTTGCTTGAAGCTGCTCCAGGTGCGCGAACTACCGTACAGTCACCCTTAGCTTGGTCAGTTGAATCCGCTTGGAAATTAGATTATTCCAATCTGGATCGATTGTCTCCGGAGGAAATATTGCGATTGCGTGATGAAGCTGAAAAAGCGCGTATTACAGCGCGTGATATCAGATTGAAAAGCGTTGGTGCTTAGGTCTGTCTAGACAGCGAATATCTACATAAGGCATGTAGCGCAGTGCTTGCCTCATTTTGCGGAAACTCTTTAAGGCATTCAAGTGCGAGATCAACTTCTCGCTTTGCAGCAGCTTGGGTGTAATCCAGTGCGCCAGAATTTTGAACTGCACTCAGAATCTGTTGGAAAACATCATCAGGCAAATCTTGATTTTGTTCAATTGCTGCACGAACAAGTAGGCGCTCTTCGGTGCTGCCATTCTCCAGAAGATAAATAAGCGGTAAGGTGGGCTTACCTTCTCTTAAGTCATCTCCGGCATTTTTCCCCATTTGGGATGCGTCGGCAGTGTAATCCAGCAGATCATCCATTAATTGGAAGGCAGTGCCAATATGGCGACCAAAAGCAGCAGACTGCTCTCTTAGTTTGGCATCGGCACCAGCCAAAATTGCCCCAAGCTCTGTTGATGCTTCAAATAATTTGGCAGTTTTATAGCGAATGACCCGTAAATAGCTCTCTTCATCCACCTCAGGGTCGTTCATATTGAGGAGCTGCAAAACCTCTCCTTCGGCTATCGTATTAGTGGCATCGGATAGGATTTCCATGACGCGCAGGTCATTGGGCCCTACCATCATCTGAAATGCTCTCGAATACAGAAAATCCCCTACCAGCACGCTTGCCGCATTACCAAAAGCAGCATTAGCGGTTTCTCGACCCCTTCTGAGGGTGGATTCATCGACAACATCGTCATGCAGAAGGGTAGCTGTGTGGATAAATTCCACTACTGCAGCCAGCTCTAAGGCATGTGAGTTTGCTTTGCCATTGGCTAAAGCTTTGCTGACCAAGAGTAAAAGAGCGGGTCTAACCCGTTTTCCACCTGCCTGGATGATGTAAGTCGAGATTTGATCGATTAAGGCAACTTTTGAGGCCAATCGCAGGCGAATAACCTCATCTAAGGCCTTGAAATCTAAGGCAATTGGGGCCAAAATTTGGCTTAATTCGTTGGTT
>JBJOEU010000214.1:0-2825 GCA_046049115.1 Pseudomonadota bacterium | reverse complement strand
TTAGGACGACCGACAATAGTAATTACTGGATTCATTTTGGACTGTACGCCGCTAGTTTTCCACCTTGAGACTGAACCAAGATGAGGCCGTTCACCGCAATCGGTGCGGCTGTGATGGGACTACTGTCATGACGAATGCGTGCCAGCATTTCACCATTCGCTTGTGAGAGTGCATGCACATAACCTTGCGCATCACCCACGAGTAACACTTTACCAACCGCCATCGGCTCACCGACATCTCTAAATGTCAGCTTCGTATTTTCCCAGGCTTGTGAACCATCCTTGACCGAAAATGCAGTGACATGCGATTTTTCGTTTGAGGAGAAAACCAAATCAGGACTTTGCGCTGTGCCGGTATAGCTTGAATAATCTTTGAACCACAGTAAATTACCTGTGCGCGCTTGACCACAACCTATACGGCCCTGATAAGAGACGGCGCAAATAATTTCGCCTTCCATACTTGGCTTGGCGGTCACATCATTAAGGCGCTCAATTTCAGAAAATCCTTTTGGAAACGAAACTGGGGTTTCCCAAACAAGCCCCCCGTTGGCAATCGCAATCATGCCAAAGCGTCCACCGGAAAATCCAGTCACAATCACCTCATTATTGATGGGCAGCATGCCGTAACCAACACGTAATGAGAGAGCCGATTGTTGACGTTGATAAGTCCACTTGCGAACGCCCGTCTGGCCATCAAGACCGACAAAGCGATTATCTAAGGTGCGAATGATGACTACGCCGCCAGCAACCACTGGCTCTGATAAGACCTCACTGCCAACGCTCACGTTCCAAATAGCCTTGCCAGCATCGTCATAGGCATAGACCGTTCCTTTGGTGGTGACCACTGCCGTAGTACGACCATCCGATCCAGGTCCAATCGAAAGGCGATCTGGTACAGACACTTCCCATATCTTTTGACCGGTACGTAAATCAATCTTGGCAAGATTGCCGCGATGAGAAGCCGCATAAACAGTATCACCCGCTACCGCAGGATGAAAATTAAATGGCTCAGATGAACCTACGCTGGTTGTCCATACGGGCGCGAAGTCAAATTGATTGCTAACGGGAACTAGCTCTGCAGGCTTGCGCACACGTGAGCCACCTGAACAAGCTACCAGGGCCGCTACCACAGAGCCCAGTACTAAAGCTGTACTTGCTAGTTTTGCTACGCGCTTGCAATCCATCATCACTGAGCTACTCCTCCGACGGCATCTAATTTAACTTTTAAGAGACGGCGCGCCTCTTCAGGGAATTCTTTTGAGTCATTTAACTGCTTCCAAGCAGCCTCATAACTCTTGCGTGCATCAGCCGTATTCTTTTGAGCCAAATACCAATCGCCGCGACGCTCTGACCACAAGGCCTCAAATCCAGAGATAGGCTTTTCTTTCAGAATCGCATCTGCTTCTGCAAAATCTTTTTCAGTACCAAGCTCGATTAATTGAGCACTTAGGCGTAATTTAGCCAAAGCTAAATATCCCTGGTCAGATGAGTTCTTCGTAGCCCAGCGCAAATAATCCATCGCCTTTGCTGAGTCACCAGCGTCAGAAGCAATCTTCGCGGCTACTAAGCTAGACATCGCAGCATAGGGTGTGCCAGAAAACTGTTTTTGCAAATCATCAGCAGCGCGTAAAGTTTGATCTTTATCGCCCTTGTTGATTGCAGTAATCATGGTCTCGTATAACTGGGATGCGGCTGCAGCTTGGCTAGTTTGCCACCACTGATATCCGTTATATCCCGCGTAGGCAAATAAAGCAGCAGTCACCACACCAGTAATCAGGTTGCGATACTTTTGCCAAAACGCTTTAAGTTGATCTAATTGTTCTTGTTCTTCTAGGTCTAAAGGCATGTCAATCCAAGCAAATAAATACAGTATTAATAATCAATGTCTTAATTCTATTCGGTGGCGCCAACAATGGCGTCAATTACTGCTTCTACAACGCTGTCAAGGTCTACTGCCTTCTGTACACCGGTGCTACGCAAATCTTTGAGCTGAGCCTCATTCTTAGCCAATTCATCTGGCCCAATGATGACAGCATAGGCTGCCCCACTCGAATCAGCCTTCTTCATTTGTGACTTAAAGCTAGCAGCCAAGCCATCAGGAGGACAAAATAGGATGACATCGATACCCGCATTACGCAGGCGCTCAGCAATGATCATGGCCGCAGTTAGGGTTTCACCGCCCTGGTGAATCACAAAAGCATCGCATTGAGCCTGTGCTTCAGGCAAAGATCCCGAAACCTTCATGAGCTCCAAGACACGCTCCATTCCCATTGCCCAACCGCAGGCTGGAGCAGCTTTGCCACCCATACGCTCAATTAATGGGTCGTAGCGACCGCCGCCGGCAATCGTACCTTGAGCACCCAACTCTTCAGTAATCCACTCGAAGACGGTCAGGTTGTAGTAATCCAAGCCACGCACTAGACGGGGGTTAATTTTGCAAGGAATGTTGTTGGCCTTGAGTAAAGCTTGTACCGCCTCAAAATGCTGAAGCGATTCTTTACCTAAGAAATCCAATAACTTCGGAGCTCCTTCAATCAAATCTTGCATTGCTGGGTTCTTAGAATCCAAGATGCGTAATGGATTTGTTAGTAAGCGACGCTGCGAATCTTCATCGAGTTGTTCTTTGTTTTTCTCGAAGTACGTTACCAATGCAGCGCGATGCTCAGCACGCTCAGGGGCTTGCCCTAAGGAATTGATTTCTAAGCGCACACCCTTTAGGCCTAGCTCATCCCAAAGGCGTTGGCCCATCAAAATGATTTCCGCATCGATATCTGGTCCAGCAAAGCCCATCGCCTCAATACCAAATTGATGGAACTGGCGATAGCG
>JBJOEU010000213.1:0-2836 GCA_046049115.1 Pseudomonadota bacterium | reverse complement strand
GCTTCGATTGCTTCTTTCTCAGAAGCTTCCAAAGCAGAACCGTGCTCTTCCAAAGCTTTCTTGGTAGAGTGAGCTAAAGCATCGGCAGTGTTACGCGCCGTTACTAATTCCAATGCTTTTTTGTCTTCATCGGCATTCGCTTCAGCATCTTTTACCATGCGTAAAATTTCTTCTTCGGTCAAACCAGAGTTTGCCTTGATGGTGATCTTGTTCTCTTTGCCAGTCGTTTTGTCTTTTGCAGTTACATGCAAAATACCGTTGGCATCAATATCAAAAGTCACCTCAATTTGTGGCATGCCGCGTTGTGCTGGAGCAATGCCTTCCAAATTGAACTCACCGAGCAGTTTGTTGGCAGCAGCCATCTCACGCTCACCTTGGAAGCACTTAATGGTTACCGCAGGCTGGTTATCTTCCGCTGTAGAGTAAACCTGTGAATGCTTAGTCGGAATAGTGGTGTTCTTCGGAATCATCTTGGTCATCACGCCGCCCAAGGTTTCGATACCCAAAGACAATGGGGTTACGTCCAGGAGCAATACGTCTTTACGATCGCCAGACAATACAGATCCCTGAATCGCAGCACCAACTGCAACCGCCTCATCTGGGTTCACATCTTTGCGTGGCTCTTTACCAAAAATTTCTTTTACCTTGTCCTGAACAGCAGGCATACGGGTCTGACCGCCGACCAAAATCACATCATCGATTTCAGCAGGGTTCACACCAGCATCTTTAATTGCAGTTAAGCAAGGACCAGCTGTACGGTTGATCAATTCCTCTACTAATGACTCTAACTTAGCGCGAGTCAGTTTCAAGTTCAAGTGCTTAGGACCACCTGCATCAGCAGTCACGTAGGGCAAATTGATTTCAGTTTGTTGTGCGGATGACAATTCGATCTTGGCTTTCTCAGCAGCATCTTTCAAACGCTGCAATGCCAATACGTCTTTGCTCAAATCGACGCCTTGCTCTTTTTTGAACTCAGCAATGATCCAGTCAATGATGCGCTGGTCAAAATCTTCACCACCCAAGAAGGTATCGCCGTTAGTAGAGAGCACTTCGAACTGCTTCTCGCCATCTACGTTAGCAATCTCAATAATGGATACGTCGAATGTACCGCCACCCAAGTCATATACGGCGATCTTACGATCAACCTTATCCTGCTTGTCTAAACCGAAGGCTAATGCCGCAGCAGTTGGCTCATTAATAATGCGCTTGACGTCCAAACCAGCGATACGACCCGCATCTTTAGTGGCTTGACGCTGGCTATCATTGAAGTAAGCTGGAACAGTAATTACTGCCTCAGTCACTTCTTCGCCGAGGTAATCTTCGGCAGTCTTTTTCATTTTGCGCAGAATTTCTGCTGATACTTGCTGTGGCGCCATTTTTTTATCGCGCGCTTCAACCCAAGCATCACCGTTGTCGGCTTGCACAATTTTGTAAGGCATCAAACCGATGTCTTTTTGTACTTCCGCATCAGTAAATTTACGACCCATCAAACGCTTTACTGCATAGATCGTATTTTTAGGATTGGTAACTGATTGGCGTTTTGCAGGTGCGCCAACCAATACTTCGCCATCCTCAACATAAGCGATGATGGAAGGAGTTGTACGACCGCCTTCTGCGTTCTCGACAACTTTAGGTGCATTGTTTTCAACAACCGAAACGCACGAGTTCGTGGTTCCTAAGTCAATTCCGATAATCTTTCCCATAATGGCTCCAAAAAATTAAGTTACGTGTAATTTCGTCAAACTGCGAATAATTCGATAAGGAATAAATGGGGTCGAAGAAGAGAAATTCAAGGGTTAAAAAGCAAAAAAGGCAGAAATCTGCCTTTTTTTATCGTATTCGACCCGGAAAACCCCATTTAGGGGCTTTTTAGGGACTTTAATGCCTTATTTAGGTGCGCTGACGGTCACCAAGGCTGGTCGCAAAATGCGGTCAGCAATGGAATAACCCCTTTGCAAGACTGAAACCACGGTATTGGCCTCTTGGTCCGAAGGAACTGAAGCGATGGCTTGGTGGTGGTGAGGATCGAACTTGTCACCTACAGCAGGATTAATCTCAGTCAAGCGACCTTTTTCAAAGGCGGATAGCAGCTGTTTTAGAGTGATCTCTAGACCTTCTTTAAAGGCCTTAGCATCCACGGCCTCTGCATTCAAAGCTGCGTACAGACTATCTGTTACCGGCACGAGGTGCTCAGCAAAACTCTCAATCGCAAACTTATGCGCCTTTGAGATATCTTCGACAGCACGGCGGCGAATGTTTTCGCCCTCGGCCTTAGCTCGGAGGTAGTTGTCCTGCATCTCGGTGAGCTTTTGATTTAACTCGGCAATTTCTTGCTCTGGCGTCTTTACTTCGTCATCTGCAGGAGCTGCCTGTGCACCAGCTTCAGCCTGAGGATCAGCAACAGTATTTTCTTGCTCAGGAGATGGATTTTGATTTTCTTGGGTCATAGGTGCAAATTCACTTTTCTATCGGGATGGCTACTTCTGAACAATATGGGGCTGATTTAGGTAATTTCAAGTGCGCCCAGCTTTAGGCAATCTTTGCCTTAGCCAACTCAGCCAAACGGTCGCGCTCCTGCAATACCGCATCGGACTCAACACCTAAACTCCAACCAGATAGATGCTGCTGGGCAATGTCGTACATTGCATCGATCCACTTTGGATTGCTATTTAAACAAGGGATGTAGCGGTAGTCTTTGCCGCCATGCTCCAAAAAGATCTCACGTGCTTCCATAGCAATCTCTTCCAAGGTTTCTAAGCAATCGGCCGGAAATCCTGGACAAAAAATATCGACTCGTTTGCAACCTGCTTTACCCAACTCTTCAATCATCGGGGCC
>JBJOEU010000212.1:0-2839 GCA_046049115.1 Pseudomonadota bacterium | reverse complement strand
TCAAGGCCACATCCCCAGAAAACCCAATAATTTGGCTCAGGGGAGCTATTTTGGAGGCCGTAAGCCTGCTGATGGACAAATTCTGTGGCACCAAACGGCCCAGCAGGTTCACAACCTCGTGAGGGCTGTTGCACCGCCTTATCCTGGCGCTTTTACAGATTGGCAAGGTCAGCGCAGGATCGTGGCTCGCACCAGCCTAGAAGGCCCATTTCCGGGGCAGCTAGATCTTCAGGCTCCTGGCATCCAAGTGGTTGATAATCAGGTATTCGGCGTTTGTGGCGACCAAAGAGCGGTAGAAATACTCGACTGGTTTCCAGCAAATAGCTAACTTATTAAAAGCAGCACTCTTTAGATTAAAAAACGAGGCAGTAAAGATGAAAAAAGTACTCATTCTTGGCGTAAACGGCTTTATTGGCCATCACCTTTCAAAGCGCATCCTAGAGACAACCGATTGGCATGTCTATGGCATGGATATGCAAAATGATCGCCTTGGTGATTTAGTAAACCATCCCCGCATGCACTTTTTTGAAGGTGATATCACCATCAATAAAGAGTGGGTTGAGTATCACATCCGTAAGTGTGATGTGATTCTGCCTCTAGTAGCGATTGCTACGCCAGCGACATATGTTCAGCAGCCGCTTAAAGTATTTGAGCTCGACTTTGAAGCCAATTTACCAATCGTGCGCTCAGCAGTTAAATACAAAAAGCATTTGGTCTTTCCATCCACATCTGAAGTCTATGGCATGTGTGAGGATGGTGAATTTGATCCAGCTCAGTCGAATATGGTTTACGGCCCAATCAATAAGCCACGCTGGATCTATGCCTGCTCCAAGCAGTTGATGGATCGTGTGATCTGGGGTTACGGTATGGAAGGTTTGCGCTTTACCCTCTTCCGCCCATTTAACTGGATTGGCCCTGGACTTGATAGCATCTACACACCAAAAGAAGGCTCTTCCCGTGTTGTTACTCAGTTCTTAGGTCATATTGTTCGCGGCGAACCCATCAACGTAGTCGACGGTGGTGCGCAAAAACGTGCTTTTACTTATATTGATGATGGTATTGATGCCTTAATGCGCATCATCGACAACAAAGATGGTGTTGCTGACGGCAAGATCTATAACATCGGCAATCCAAAGAACAATCACTCTATTCGTGAGCTCGCTAATCAGATGCTTGATATCGCCCGCAACATTCCAGAGTACGCAAAGATGGCCAATGAAGTGAAAATCGTAGAGACCACTTCTGGTGCTTACTACGGTGAAGGCTATCAGGATGTTCAGAACCGTGTTCCTGCAATTGACAACACGATGACTGAATTAGGCTGGAAGCCAACGATCAATATGAGCGATGCGCTGAAGAATATTTTCGAAGCCTATCGTCATGACGTAGAAAACGCACGTCATTTGGTCGATAAAGAATAAGCGAAGGAAAATTAGGGCTTCATGGCTAAGATTGCACTCAAGGTAGATGTTGATACTCTGCGCGGGACCAAAGAAGGCGTCCCTAACCTAGCGCGGACGCTTGAGCGCTTTGGCCTAAAAGCCACTTTCCTGTTTAGCTTAGGCCCCGACCATACTGGCTGGGCACTCAAGCGAGTCTTTAGGCCGGGGTTCCTAAAGAAAGTGAGTCGCACTTCCGTTGTTGAGCACTACGGAATTAAGACTTTGCTTTACGGCGTCCTACTTCCTGGGCCAGATATTGGCAAACAAGCAGCTACTGAGATGCGTGCCATAGATGCAGCTGGTCATGAGACTGGTATTCACACTTGGGATCACGTGGCATGGCAAGATGCTGTGCGTCATCGCGATGCCCAATGGACTAGAGCGCAGATGCAAAAAAGCTGGGATCGTTTTGTAGAGATCTTTGGTCATCCACCAATCACTTATGGTGCAGCTGGCTGGCAAATGAATGAGACTGCCTTTGAGCAACTCGATCAATGGGGTATCAAATACTCTTCCGATGGCAGGGCTGAACCTAACTTGATGCCCTACCGTTTTGAATTACCTTCCGGCAAAGCAAAGCACGTGCAATATCCAACTACCCTACCAACTTTTGATGAGTTGATTGGTATAGATGATGCCGATGAATTTGGAGCTGTAAAAAAACTGCTTGAGATCACGCAAAGTAATCCGAATGATCAGGTTTTTACGCTGCATGCAGAGCTTGAAGGTCAGAAGCTTTTACCCGCCTTTGAGCAACTGCTGGCAGGCTGGTTAAATCAAGGACACGACCTGGTGACCATGGGCGAGCTTCATCAATCGTGGGCAGCTACTAAGCAACTAGATAAAATAGCCGTACAGCCAGTCGCCTGGGGGGAAATACCCAATAGAAGTGGCGAACTCATTTTGCAAACGGTATAAGCAAGCTCAGAATACGTAATACATCAAATTAAATAAGAGAGTCCCATCATGACAGTAGAAATTGGTAAGCCAATGCCCCAATGCGCAATCCCGGCAACATCAGGATTGACCTTTACCCCAGACTCAGCCAAAGGCAAAAAATTGGTTGTCTACTTTTATCCAAAAGATATGACTCCAGGCTGCACCGCGGAATCTGGTGAATTTCGGGACAATATTGATGCCTTCACCAAAGCCAATACTTTGATCGTTGGGGTATCTCGGGATAGCATCAAATCTCACGACAACTTCCGAAGCAAACTAGAGCTGCCATTTGAGCTCGTTGCCGACACCGAAGAAATCCTATGCCAACTCTTTGGCGTCATGAAAATGAAGAATATGTATGGCAAGCAAGTTCGCGGCGTAGAACGTAGCACCTTCCTCTTTGATTCCTCAGGTAAGCTGGTAAAAGAGTGGCGCGGCCTCAAGGTTCCCGGACATGT
>JBJOEU010000211.1:0-2843 GCA_046049115.1 Pseudomonadota bacterium | reverse complement strand
ATGGCTCTATTATTTAACTGGCAAATGTACTTAAAAGGTAAGGCAATGTTTGAAGAGGAGCATTTGAGGGTGAGGGCTAATATCTCTGGTTTCTTGCTCTACGTATTTGCTTATGGATTGGTGCTACAACCAGCCTGCGTGTGGGGCTACTTTTCGGAAGTGTTGAATCTGAAGAAGAGCTGGGGCACTAAATGAGCGCTAAATTAAAATTTACTTTATTTACTGCCTGCTTTTCTAGCGCCCTCACAATGCACGCCGGTGCACAAGAGGCGCCTTCCTCTAAACAGGCTGTTTCTATTCCCAATGCCTATATTGCTTCTGATAGTGAAGGCTTTTCCACCTACAAATACAACGCTGGCTTCATGCCTCTGTATGAGCATGGAGAAAAATATACTGCCGTGAGCTATCAGCACAACTACTTTACTCAAGGTAACTGGGACTCTTCGGCAGAGGTCTACACTTTACTGACTAAGTCAATTAATCCTAGAACGGGTTTGGGATACAACCTGAATGTTGGTTACAACCTGCAGAATGGTTATAAGCTGTTAACTACCGACAGTAATTACAGTTTTCGTGTCACTGACTCAACCAAGGCCGAGGTTTTTGTTAATCGAGATCGTGTAGAAACACAAAACGCATTAAGCAATGGAATTTATTACACCTTTGCTGGCGCCAGTATTGAACAGCAGATTCTTGAGCGTTTAAGTGCAGTTGTGATGGGAGGAAATATGTATTTTTCCGATACCAATACAAGGCCAACAGTTAGGGCAAAGTTGATTTATGACTTGATACCTGAGCATGGAATAACGGCTCAATTACGCTATCGCCAGTATCGCGATACCAATACTAATGTCGCCAATAATTACTTCAATCCAAGTGAATATAACGAAACCATGATTGCCCTTGGAGCCAGAAAGCGCATTGCTGGTTGGATGCTCAGTGGAACAGCAGGTGTAGGACGACAAACTGTCAATCAAGACCCCAGCACGACTACTCAGTTATACGAGTTGGCTGCAACTAGTCCAGTTGCTTCAAATAGTTACTACTTTAAAACCCGGATGGGCTATGGTAAGTCTGCAGGCTTCTTAGGGCCAAATTACTTCTACCGCTACATCATGGAAGAATTAATTTTCCCGTTTTAACTTTGATTAAGCTTGCATCTAAAAAGCTCCATAACCGGAGCTTTTTGATTATGCTGCATCGGTCTTTTTCCGAGCACTTCGCGCAGACTCGGATGCTAGGTTAGACATTCTGACTGCTTCTGCTGCTGCATCAGCCGCACGTTTTGTGGCCTCAGCCGCTTCGGCAGAAGCTCTGATAGAGGATTCTTCCGCCTGGTGGGCAACTGCCGCCGCTGCGGCGGAAGCTGCTGCTGATGCTGCCGCCGCTGCCTCAATTGCTGCTTCTGCTGAGGATGCCGCTGCATCTGCTGCCGCTTCGGCTGCATCGATAACATATTCCGATGCCGCTAATTTAGCTGCCGCAGCTGAGCTTTTAGCGGCCAGCAATGCCTTTTCTGCAGCGATAGCCGCACGTTTAGCCGCTTCTAAAGCGCTGGCTGTAAGAGACTTGAGGGTGCCAATGGCCTCGGCGTAGCGCTGATTGACCACCATATACCCTTGACGCAAGTTAGTGACCTCAGTTTCTAAGCTGATTAACTTGGTGTAAATTTTCTCTATGTCTTCTTTCATAAGGCTCTCGAATAATGTACATTTTCAGTATGTTGCTAGCGAGTCTTAAAGGCAAGGTATTTAGTCTATCTGTATTGATAAATTAGTTGCACTTTAGATCCATAATGTCATTATGAGTTCAAAGAATCTAGACCCAATAATGAAGCCAGAACAAGCAGCTCAAAGTGAGCTTGAGCGCCGAGGTTGGGCGTTATCCGCTTTATCTGAGGCTGCCGCTGCATTAGCGCGAGCAAATTCGAGTGACTTATTGGTGGCTGAAGTTTGCAATGCGATTGCATCACAAGGTCCTTATGTTCTTGCTTGGGTTGGTAAGGCTGAGGATGATGCCAACAAATCAGTCAAGGTACTCGGCGGCGCTGGATCTGCTATTGCCTACATTGAAAATATTGTGGTGAGCTGGTCGGAGCACAGTCTGACAGGTAGAGGGCCTGCAGGGACAGCAATTAGAACAAGTAAACCTAGCGTGGTTGATGATACTGAGCTTGATCTTGACTTTGCTAGTTGGCGCGAACTGGCTCGTAAGTTCGGTATTCGTTCAGCGATTGGATGCCCCATCATGGATGGCGATGGACACCCATACGGTTGTCTCATGGTCTATTCAAAGGTACCAAGCGCCTTTCAGTCCCCAGAGGTGCAGTTATTTGACAGCCTTGCCAAGGAAATTGGATTCGGATTGCGATCGATTGATCGGCAGAAAAAATTAGATGACGAGATTCATGAAAAAGAATTAATTCAGGAGCGCTTGGCAAGCGCCTTAAGGGCAACCATTGAGGCAATGTCTAGAACGATGGAGTGGCGTGATCCCTATACAGCTGGCCATCAAAAAAGAGTGGCAGCTATTTCGACGGCTATTGCTCAAAAAATGGGTTTTGATAATGATGCAGTTCAAGCTTTATATATGGCTGGAATGGTGCACGATATCGGCAAGATGGCAGTGCCATCAGAAATTCTGACTAAGCCATCCCATTTAACTGAGCTAGAAATGCAGATGGTTCAGGGGCACGTTGAGTCTGGCTATCAGATCTTGAAAGATATTCCTTTTCCTTGGCCTATTGCTGAGATGGTGCGACAGCATCATGAGCGATTGGATGGCAGTGGCTATCCTCGAGGTTTGAAAGGCGATGAAATTAGTTTGCAGGCTCGTATCTTGGC
>JBJOEU010000210.1:0-2844 GCA_046049115.1 Pseudomonadota bacterium | reverse complement strand
AGCCTTTGAAAGAAGCGTACAGGGAACGGGTGCGAGCCGCCGTCTGCGCAACTCCGGTAAAACTCCGGGCATCATCTACGGCGGTAAAGACGCCGCAACAGTAATTGAGTTGGATCACAACGCACTGTTCCATGCTCTCCGTAAAGAAGCATTCCACTCATCCATCCTTGATCTCGAAATCGGCGGCAAAGCACAAAAAGTGTTGTTACGCGATTACCAGATGCATCCATTTAAGCCTTTGGTTCTGCACATCGACTTCCAGCGCGTTTCCGCGACTGAGAAAGTTCACATGCGCGTTCCATTGCATTTCACCAATGCTGACACTTCAGCTGCAGTGAAGTTGCAAGGCGCTGTGATCAGCCACATCTCTACTGAATTGGAAGTATCTTGCTTACCAGCTGATTTGCCAGAGTTCATTGAAGTGGACTTGAGCAAGATTGAAGTTGGTCATGGTATTCATGCTAAAGATATCGCACTACCAAAAGGCGTTACCTTGGTATTGCATATTGAGCAAGAAAACCCAGTACTGGCTAACGCACGTATCCCAGCAGTGAAATCTGCTGATACAGAATCTGCTCCTGCGGCTCCTGCTGCTGAAGCTCCAAAGGATAAAGCTTAATTATTTAAGCCTTATTTTTGCGACCGAGGAAGCCCGCTTACAAGCGGGTTTTCTTTTTTGCAGAAAAGCTTTTATCCTTAAGTACCCATCATGACTAAATTAATTATTGGCCTAGGCAACCCAGGTGAAGAACATACTGAAGATCGGCACAATGCTGGCTTCTGGTTTGTCGATGCGCTCGCTAAACAATTAAACGTTCGCCTTGAAACTGAAAAACGCTTTCATGGAAAAGTGGCTAAAGCTAAATGGGAAGATGAAGACCTCTTCTTACTCAAACCCAGCACTTACATGAATCTAAGCGGTCAGGCTGTTGGAGCACTATGCCGCTTTCATAAAATTACGCCTAAAGATGTGTTGGTGGTGCAGGATGAGTTAGATCTCAAACCTGGTACAGCACGTATTAAGCTGGGTGGCGGTACGGGTGGACACAACGGCTTAAAAGATATCCAAGCCCACTTAGGAACTCCTGATTATTGGCGCTTGCGCCTAGGGATTGGCCACCCGCGCGATCTTGCTGCAGAAGGTGCGCGAGTGATGGACGTGGCTGACTTCGTATTGAGAAGGCCGCTGCAAGCAGAACAAAAGCAAATTGATGCAAGTATTGAAAATGGCCTGCAAATTTTGCCCTTGTTTCTTAAGGGCGATACTCAGGCAGCGATGCTCGAGTTGCACTCTAAAACCAATTAAAGGGTGCTGATCACTTATTTAGCGAGCGCTTTTTTGGCAGCAGTTAAGGCCTGATACTTTGCCATGAGCTGCGTTTGATTTTCAGAGAACGAAGGGTTCATGGGTATGCAATCTACCGGGCAAACCTGCTGACACTGAGGCGCGTCGTAATGACCCACACATTCAGTACATTTATTAGGATCAATCTCGTAAATCTCTAGACCCATGTAGATTGCATCGTTTGGGCATTCAGGCTCACACACATCGCAATTGATGCATTCGTCCGTAATCATTAACGCCATATTCGCGCCTAGGGCCCCTACTCTTTACTCTTGTTGGCTTGAATCTTTTTGATCAACCACTTTTCTACTGATGGGAATACAAACTTACTCACATCACCACCCATAGAGGCAATCTCACGCACAAAGGTGCCGGAGATAAATTGATATTGGTCTGATGGTGTAAGGAATAGTGTTTCAACATCAGGCAATAAATAGCGGTTCATACCAGCCATTTGGAACTCGTATTCAAAATCGGATACTGCACGCAAGCCACGCACAATGACGCGTGCGTTATGTTCGCGAGCAAAATCTTTTAACAAGCCTGTAAACCCGACAATCTTCACATTGGAGTAATGGCCAAGAACCTCTTTGGCAATCTCAATGCGCTCATCCAGTGTAAAGAAAGGGCGCTTACTACGACTATCAGCAACCCCCACAATGAGCTCACCAAAAATGCTTGAGGCGCGGCGCACTAGGTCTTCGTGACCACGAGTAAAGGGATCAAATGTTCCAGGGTATACAGCAACAGTCATAAGGCTCCTAAGGCTTTTTCAGCTACAGGCAAGAGTTTAGTCCCTCTTAGAGCGAAATAGACAAGCTTTTACTTGTCCAGCCTCTAAGTATTTCCCGCAATGCCAATCAGGCATTAAAGCCTCAATCTGCTCACGGGGGCGACTAGCAGGAAACTCAACGTAAATTCCTCCGCCAGCACTGTCATCACAAACACGGGCAGCCTCTATAAGCACTTGATTTAATAGGCCCTCTTCCTGAAAAGGGGGGTCTATAAAGATCAAGTTGCTAGAGCGATCCGCTTGTTGCTTTAAAAACTCCAAACTATCTCCGTGAAGTATCTGCACTTCCCCAGGGGCAGGAGATGACTCTAGCAAAGCAAAATTAGCCAGGAGTTTGATATGAGCCTGTTTATTTTTTTCTAATAGGGTCACTGAAGAGGCATGTCGTGATGCGGCTTCAAAACCTAAAGCACCGGTACCAGCAAATAAATCTAAACAACGCAAACCGATTAAATCTTGCCCAAGCCAATTAAATACAGTCTCTCGAACACGATCGGTAGTAGGACGAAGACCGGGTAAATCCAACACACCTAGTAAACGACTGCGCCAAACCCCACCAATAATGCGAATTTTCTGAGGAGGCTCAGAGCGGCCGCCTAATGAAACTGACTTAACTGGCTTATTTATTTTTCGCCCCTAAAACCACGATTTTCATCCGATCCATAGCTAGGTGTTTTTGGAACGCCAACTTAACTTGCTCAAGACT
>JBJOEU010000209.1:0-2847 GCA_046049115.1 Pseudomonadota bacterium | reverse complement strand
GCAAAGTTAATATGACTAAGATCTCAAATTTACATAAAAAGTGGATTAAAAATCCAGATTACAAGGAAGCTTACGACGAATCTCGTATGGAATTTGAGATTGCAAAGGAAGTTATTGAAGCCCGTATGAAGAGCGGGCTATCCCAAGAGGAGCTAGCCACACTAATGAGCACCTCCCAATCCGCCATTGCCAGACTTGAGAGTGGGGTCAGCTTACCCTCCCTAAGAACCTTGACTAAATTAGCGGCTGCCACAAATACGCATATTGAAATCCACTTTAAGCCAATTAAAAATTCAAAGCAAAAATTAGCTGCTTAGGGCTACACTAAGATTAGCTATGATCGTTATTAATTTCAAAGGCTATTAAAAAGGTTAAATGTCATGGGTAACTTAGTACCGTTTCTAGTCCAGTGGGGCTTAACTTCCCTATCTCTTTGGGTTGCTAGCTATCTTTTTAGCGGCTTACGCTTTGCAGATGGTGGCTCACTCTTGATTGCCGCCCTACTGCTGGGATTTGCTAATGCAGTAGTGAAGCCTCTATTAATCCTCTTTACGCTGCCACTGACCGTCCTCACCATGGGACTGTTTCTGCTGGTGGTGAATGCCCTGGTACTGATGCTGGTGTCTGCGGTAGTGAGTGGCTTTACGATTTCTAGCTTCTGGACCGCCTTCTTTGCCAGCATCTTTATTTCTTTATTCAGCCTCTTTATCAGCGGATTACTCTTTTAAAAATTACTCCGCCCCAGGGTAGATATCAGCCCAGGGGTGAAGCGCATCGCGGCACGGGTGACGTTTTGAAGTCATTGATCTGGCATTCTCAGCCACAATGCTTGCGCCGCCCGTCAAAAAACCAAGCCCAATCGAGACGGCGCTGTTGACCACCCCAGCTTGATTAATACCTGCCTTGGGGTTTATCAAAGTCCCGCCCATCTTTACCATGCCACTTAAATCTAAGCCTGTTGTCAGCCCTGATTTTTCTTGTGGATCAATAGTGAGATTAATAGCCTCTGTCTTCAGATTAATAGAGCCAGTTAGAGTCGCGTCTAATCTATCTGTTTCAACTCCAACTGACTTAGATATATTAATCTGGCCATTATTAATTGGTAAGTAGGCAACAGCACACTCCAAAACCGTCTCAGTCGTTTTTTTACGTAGCGGGTTCATCGAATCCAAAAGCGTCACCACGAAATCACCGGCATCATTTAAAAAATTCGTTCCCATACGAGCCTGGTGAATACTCAACTGAATCTTGCCATTTGAATTTGATGCCATTTGGTGCAAGCTACCCCCAGATGTTTTCACATCAAATGCCATCTTCATATCACCTCCACTCACCTTGGATCCCGGGTCAAGCCTAGCCAGTAAGTTCTCAAGCGTGAAATCCTTCGTCACCCCCCTAGCTGTGAGTGCGGGGGTGGATGTATCCAGCTCAGAGAGTTTAATTTGTACATCAGCACTACCCTTACCCATCTCAAACCTGAGGTTGGGAATATCAATCACATTGCCATTCAATTGCAAAGTGGCCTGAAGATTTCCAATAGGCTTGCGTTTTGGCAAATTCAATTCGCCAATATTCATGGTGATTTCTCCCTTGGCTTGGGGTAGCAGATTAAAGGGAATACTCTCGTTGCTAAATAAGTACTTGGGTTGCGACATTTGGGCTTGATGCACGACTGCCGCTGACTTAACGCCACCTACTGCCTGCGAAGGATGGCTAGAGGATGCCCCAAAGATGGGCCAGTCAAATGCTTTTGAGTTCAATGTCAAATTGATTGCAGGTAAGGTCTTTTGATTCTTGATTACCTCACCTTTAATGATCATCGACTTGCCATTCATGGTGAGGTTCAGGTCAATTGGAAATTGCGCCGACGAAACACTCCACTGTTTTAGCAATCTAGTAAGTGAGCCCGTTTTTCCACTGAGCTCTAGAGCCTGCTCCTGAAGCTTCATAGCAAGGGATACGACTGTTTTATCACCACTCTCTACTAAGGATAAACGCTGAATTTGGTAGCTTGATATTGCACTTGAAGGGTTCTGATACTGAATGCGAGCATCCGTAATCGAAATACTATCCATAGAAATTAAATCATCGCCAACAGTGGAGGCTTCTGAATTATTTTTTGCATCAGAAGCCTCACTCGAGGCATCTGTACCAAAATCCCAGTTAGTCTTACCAGCCCCATTTTTCTGAAGAAATAGTTCCAAACCTGTAAGCTTCACAGTACCAACCTCAATACGCTTACTCAGCAACGGCAGAGTTTTAATATTTAAATCAATCCGCTTGAGCGTCAGCATGTCAGGATCAGATGCCCATGATGTATTACTCAGACTCAAGCCCTCTGCAGAAACAGAAATCCCTGGAAAAAAACTTAAGCTCACTGGCCCGGTGATTTTGAGATCCCTGCCAGTAGCATTCTTCACAGAGGAAGAGAGTAATTTGGTCAGCTGCACGGGATCTACGGTTGAGGCTGCGTACCACACCCCTATGGCAATCAGGATGATTGCACCGCTAAGGGTGCTAATAGTGATTTTGACTAATTTACTCATTCTTCATTGATTCTAAATTACCCACCAGCCTTAGACTAGGATTGATTTTTTTATGACTAGCTTGCTTGGCATATGAGCCTTAGGTAGCGATCCTTTTTTTGAGGCTTAAATCAATTAGACATTTACCCTTGATATTGCAAGGTAAATCCCCACATAAGTATCAGTAAAAGCGGAAAGATCTGAAGTAAGATCAAGGGTGCAATAAGCACATTAACTACCAATAGGAAGGGTAATAGACCATGGCTACAAAGAAGTCTCCAGCAAAAAAGAAAGTAGCTACTAAGGTGGTAAAAAAAGCCCC
>JBJOEU010000208.1:0-3316 GCA_046049115.1 Pseudomonadota bacterium | reverse complement strand
TGGCCCAAGGCAATCTTAGTAGCACCCAACTCATCTGCTACGCGATACAAAATGCCACGACGTAATCGAGAACAAAGTCCGCACGTAGTTTTCCCTTCTGGAATAACACGCTTGACGATGCTATAGGTATCTTGATTTTCAATGTGGTACTGAACACCTAAAGCTTTTAAATAATTTGGCAAAATCTCCGCCGGAAAGCCTGGCTGCTTTTGATCTAAGTTGACAGCAACAATTTCAAAATCAATTGGGGCGCGCTCACGTAATTTCAAGAGAATATCGAGCATGGCATAACTATCTTTGCCGCCCGATAAACACACCATCACTTTATCGCCATCTTCGATCATGCCAAAATCGCCAATTGCTTGGCCAACTAAACGGCATAGCTTTTTCTCGAGCTTATTTTCTTCTAAGACGACTTTACGGATATCACTCATAGCTACTAAATTCTTTTCTGGATTTTCTTTAAGCCTGCTTCATCCGAAACACCTCAACACCAACGGAGTGGCAATCAGGATAGACATCGGGCTTAGCTGTACTGACTCGAGCAGCAATGACTTTGGGATGCAAGAGCATCGCGGCAACGATGTCATCGCAAAAAGTTTCTTGTAAATGAATATGGCCTTGGGAAGAACGAGATTTAATGGTTTCACGCATAAAGTCATAATCAACCACTTCTTCCAATAGATCCTGGGAAGGGGTATTCATATTCAGCGGAATATAAAGATCTACATTCAGAATAACGCGCTGCTCACCCTTCTTCTCAAAATCATGGACACCAATATTGATATAGATTTCATAGTCACGCAGAAATAAGCGGCGGCAATCAGCAAGTGCTGGATTAGAAAGAATGGTGTTCATAAATTGTGTATTAATTCTTTCTTTATTAACTATTTTTTATTCTGTATTCAATGCTCAATTGGTTTTGAACATCACATCGCGTAATGATGGTAATAGGTGCTGTCCGCCATCCACATATAAAGTGGTGCCAGTGATCGCATTAGAACTCGCTAAAAATACAGCTGCTTTTCCAATATCACTAGGTGTTGATGACTTTCCTAATGGCGTCATCTGGTGCGCCTTATCAAAACCTGCCTCGGTTTGATCACCAGAAGTCAGCGTAATACCAGGAGCCAAACCAATCACTCGCAAGTGCGGAGCAAAATCTACCGCCAGTACCTCAACCGAAGTGAGGAGTGCAGACTTAGATAATGTGTAAGACAAATAATCTGGGTTGAGATTAATTAATTTTTGGTCAAGCAACTGAATTACTGAAGGAATAGATAAATCACTGTCACCTATTTTCTTCGCCTGACTTTTTTGATACTCAAACATCAACTGAGATAACAGGATGGGTGCAACTAAATTGACCTGCATGTGGTCTTGTAAAGTCTTGCCCCTGAGCGGAGTATCCGAATTGGCACGATCATATTCAAAGATCGAAGCGCTATTGATCAGGCATTGCAAATTGTTGAACTCGGCAGTAACTTCAGCAAATAATGAGTTCACTTCTGCTTCACTAGCAAGGTCGGCTTTAAAGGCGATGGCTTTACGCCCCAGCTTCTGAATTTCGGCTACGGTAGCTTGAGCATCGGATGCCGACCGGCCAAAGTGGACTGCCACATCCCAGCCCTGACGAGCAAACTCCAAGGCAATTTCTCGACCAAGACGCTTGGCAGCGCCGGTCACTAAAACCGCTTTATTTTGCTGAGGTGATGGGTTTGAACTCAAGTTCACTTAAATTCTCTTAGACTAGCGAGCTATGGATATTACCTTGACCAGCCTTGAAACGGCCCACACCGAGCTTCTTAGTCGAAAAATAATGGCGGAAATTGCCTCAAACGGTGGTTGGATGCCCTTTTCAAGATATATGGAAATGGCTCTCTATGAGCCTGGAATGGGTTATTACAGTGCTGGGGCCCATAAATTGGGTGCTGGCGGTGATTTCACGACCGCCCCTGAGCTCTCCCCCCTATTTGGCGCCGCCATTGTGGAAACGCTTCTACCAATTCTGGAGGGTCTTCAGATTCAAGGGCTCCCCACCCAGATTCTGGAGTTTGGTGCGGGCACTGGCAAGCTGGCCGAATCTATCCTCAGCCGATTGCACGAGCTTGATTTCACTCTGGACCACTACGACATCGTCGAAATCTCGCCCGACTTGGCTCAAAGGCAAGAAGAGCGACTTCAATCCCTCTCCACGGAACTCAATTTATCAACTCAATGCCGCTGGCTCAGCTCCTTGCCTAGTAACTTCAAAGGCATCATTCTGGCAAATGAGGTGATTGATGCCATTCCTTGTGATGCCATCATTTTCCAAAATGGCTTCTGGTATTGGCAGGGCGTCTCAGTTGTTGATGGCAAGCTTACTTGGTCAACAGGAAAGCCGGTTGATCAGTCGCTACTTCCAGAAGCATTACTGAATGGCAGTTTTTCTGAGGGCTATGTCACCGAGTTACATGCGCCAGCAAATGCCTGGATGCGGCAAGTTGCTCATCATCTCGATACCGGCCTTTTTCTTACTTTTGACTATGGATTTCCTGAGGGTGAGTACTACCATGTACAGCGCCTAGAAGGCACGCTCATGGCACACCATCGCCATCACGCCATTCAAGATCCGTTTTATCTTCCAGGACTATGTGATGTGACTACCCACGTGGAGTGGTCACAAATTGCACGTAGTGCAATAGAAGAAGAGATTGATGATGTTTATCTCAGCAATCAGGCCAGTTATTTACTTGATGCGGGGATTGGGGATATCGCATTAGAGATTGGCGACCCTAGCAATCCAGAAACTTTTTTAGCAATCCAGAAACTTTTTTACCCATTTCAAATTCGCTGCAAAAACTGTTGTCCGAAGCGGAGATGGGTGAGCTCTTTAAGGTCTTCGCATTCTCAAAGAAACTGTCTGACATATTGCCAGACCATGCATTAGAGGACTTGCCTGGATTACGGGGAAGAAACCGGCTGTAAATTGATTAGCTAGTGAATGCTGCAGTAATGGCCGAGAGTCTTGCGGCATCTACTGCACGGCGGATGCTTTCACCGTTGGATCGGTCTTGCGCAGGGATTGCAGCAAGCACTTCTGCAGTATTGAGCGCTTGAGCATGTTGCAGCGCTGAGATTAAACCGCTGACATTCAGGCCGATGCGTTTAGCTAAGTCCAATAAAGTCTGACCACGATCAGGCTTACGCCAAACATCTGCACGATTGAACCATGCCAGCACATCGGATGGTTGGTATGCATCCCCCGCTGTCTGCTCTGTTAATAAATTAAGCTCGCTAAATATTTCACTAAAGTCACGCACCTCATTTGGCATTT
>JBJOEU010000207.1:0-2895 GCA_046049115.1 Pseudomonadota bacterium | reverse complement strand
GATCGCATTTTGATTGACGTTTACGCCACGCCAGAAACCTGGCGGCACATGCGTGTTACGCATTGCATGGTCAATCATCAAATTCGGGAAGCTGTAAGTGATGCCATGTTCACCAGCAGCATCTAGCCCTTGGAACACTACCGGATCTTTACCTTTGTTGGCAGCGACTACCGCTGGACGTACAGAAGCCAAAATGGATTGACTAGAGATGCGCATATCTAGGCCAGTGATATTTTTCTTATCATCAATAGCGGCTGTCATCTTACACATCGTTACCGGGTGATAACGGCCTTGAGTCATATCCTCTTCACGAGTCCAAATCAATTTGATTGGAGTGCCTGGCATTTGCTTGGCAATATTGACAGCCTGAGTTGTGTAATCCTGAAAGGCGCCACGACGACCAAATCCGCCACCAAGATTGACCTTGTAGACATTACATTTATCAGCAGGTAAGCCTGAAGCGGCAATCACCGCAGCCAAGGAGGCTTCGCCGTCTTGAGTGGGAACCCAAGCCTCACAAGAATCTGCCGTCCACTTCGCTGTTGCTGTTTGTGGCTCTAGAGTTGCATGGTTCAAGAATGGATAAAAGTACGTTGCCTCGATCGTTTTAGATGCTTTAGAGATTGCTTCTTTAGCATCACCATTCGAGTTACCGACAAAAGTCTCATTTGCAGTTAAACCACCTTCAAGCATCTTCTTAATAGAAGCACTAGAGACATCGCCATTGCTACCGTTATCCCAAGTAATTTTGACTGCATCTAAGCCAGTCTTAGCCTGCCAGAAAGTATCAGCAATGACTGCTACCGCAGAATCACCTACCTGAATCACTTTCTTCACACCCTTCATGCTGGAAGCTTTGCTAGCGTCATAGCTCTTCACTTTGCCACCAAAGACTGGAGACTCATGAATAGTTGCTACCAACATACCGGGTAATTTCAAGTCAATTGCATAGATCTGCTTACCATTTACTTTGTCAGCCGTGCCATCAATACGATTCAATGACTTGCCAATGACTGTCCAATCTTTAGGATCTTTGAGAACGATCTCTTTTGGTACTTCTAACTGAGATGCAGCAACTGATACTTTTCCAAAGGTAGTTTTACGACCAGACGGGGTGTGTGTAATTACACTGTCTTTAGCTACGCACTCAGATGCGGGGACATTCCATTGATTGGCTGCAGCCTGAACCAACATAATGCGAGCAGCTGCTCCACCCTTACGAACGTACTGTTCAGAAGTACGAATACCACGGCTTCCACCAGTGGAGTAACTTCCCCATGCTTGCTTACGCTTGAGACTCTCTCCTGGAGATGGATACTCATAAGATACTTTTTTCCAGTCGCACTGGAGTTCTTCTGCAACCATCTGGGCTAAGCCAGTAATCGTTCCCTGACCCATCTCAGAGCGAACGATACGCACAACGATGTCATCATTTGGCTTAATGACCACCCAAACACCAATCTCTGGTGTTGCGAGTGGCGTCATGGCCGTTGTGCCAGTACCCATGGCAGCATGAGCCGAGGACATCAATGAGAAATCAAAGCCAATTGCTAGTCCAGTTGCAATCGCACTTGAGCCAATAATAAAGTGGCGACGTGAAGTGTTAGTAGCGTTTGTATTCATAGTTTTAGTCATGATTGCTCCTTATGCCTTGCTCACAGCATGAATAGCATCGCGCACTTGTTGGAAGGTTCCGCAGCGGCAGATATTGGTTACAGCAGCATCAATCTGCGCATCAGTTGGTTTGGGGGTATTACGCAATAGCGCCGTAGTTGCCATCACCATGCCAGATTGACAGTAACCACATTGCGGCACCTGGTTATCAATCCATGCTTTTTGCACTTTAGAGAGCTGACCATTTTTTTCTAAGCCCTCAATAGTTTCTATCTTTTTACCTACAGCTGCGCTCACTGGGATTGCACAGCTCCGAATTGCTTGGCCATCAAATAAGACAGTGCATGCACCACACTGACCCACACCGCAACCGTATTTAGTACCCGTTAATCCAACGTGATCACGTATCGCCCACAATAAAGGGGTTTCTGGATCAACATCCACCTTGTACTTTTTACCGTTGACGTTTAAGTCAGCCATGCGTGCTCTCCTTGATTGATTTGTTTTGAAGTCTTACTAGTTACCAAAGACCCTGCTTATGATGTGTTTATATTAACCAAGAAATTATTTATTGCTTTGCAACATTTGTTGCAGAGCAGTAAGATCAGGCCATGATCTCCGGCCTAGTCCAAATCCTTCTCTTTCAAAGCCTGGGTGAACTTGTATCCAAGTTTGTCCTCCCCACCCTGCCTGGCCCTGTGATTGGCTTGGTGCTGCTGATTATTTGGCTGGTTCTGCGCAAGGGGATTAATAGTGAACTCGCATTGGTGGCAGACGGCTTTAGCCAATACCTTGGTCTCTTATTTGTTCCGGCAGCCGTTGGGGTGGTGCTATTTTTGCCCCAACTGAAGGCTAATGCCCTAGCAATCATCAGCGCCTTGGTTGGTAGCGTGATCCTGACCATTGCCACTAGCGCACTAGTTGTCCGCTTTTTGAGCGCAAAGCCAACAGAGACTGGGCAATGAACGAAAAACATTCGATTGTGGAGATTTGGGTCTATCTCTCGGGTAGCCCTTTATTCGCCCTCTTTATTACTTTGGCCGCCTACCAAATCGGACTCATAATTTATAAGGCTGCCAAACAGAACCCCTTAGCTAACCCAGTAGCAATTGCCATCATTCTGGTAGCTAGCATTATTCAATTTGTTGAAATGCCCTATTCCACCTACTTTGAAGGTGCGCAATTTATTCACTTCTTATTAGGCTCGGCAACCGTCTCTTTAGCCATACCCATTTATCGAGGTTTGAGTAGCCTGAAAGGTCGATCGCTTCCCTTGTTAGC
>JBJOEU010000206.1:0-3261 GCA_046049115.1 Pseudomonadota bacterium | reverse complement strand
GTTTGCCTCAGAGCTGGATAGATAAACTTGAAGAGTCATCAACCTTTAATGAAGGCCATGCCACAACTAGCTATATGGCTGCAGCAATACTTGATCTTGCTTGGCACTCGCTTTCATCAGATGAAGTAATTGATGATGTCGAAAAATTTGAAGCAAATGCGATATCAAATTACGGTCTTTCCTATCACTGCGTTCCAACAAGGTATCGCTCTACCTACTTCTCACACATTTTCGCTGGGGGATACTCAGCTGGCTACTACGGATATATCTGGGCCGAGGTTTTTGATGCCGACACTGGGGAGTGGTTTAAGGAAAATGGCGGCCTGAGTCGAAAAAATGGCGACCATTTAAGAACTACCCTCATGAGTCAAGGAGGTTCAATCGACTCTCTGGAGATGTTTAGAAGTTTTAGAGGCAGAGATGCGGTGATAGAGCCACTACTGCGCCGGCGAGGTTTACTTCAAAATGTCTGAACCCTTAAAGTCAATTGTTGCCCGAGTTGCAATTCTGAATTTAAGCTACTTCGCTATTGAATTTTACTTTGCTCAGCGCTTTAACTCAGTGGCTCTTTTTTCAGATAGCTTGGATTTTCTTGAAGATGCCTCTGTAAACATTCTGATCTTTCTCTCCTTCTCACTTGCTGTTATCTGGCGCGCACGTTTGAGCTATATCTTCGCATTTTTGCTACTGCTTCCTGGATGCAGTTTTCTCTACAACGCGCTGCAACAGATTGCCAAACCGATTACTCCGAACGGGGATGGTATGTCAATTGTGGGGCTTGGAGCGCTATGCGTAAATGTCTATTGCGCGATCATTTTAAATAAATTCAAGGAGATCAAGGGCGGACTGGCAAAGGTTGCCTATTTTTCAGCTCGCAATGATGCGATAGCAAACGTTCTGATAATAATTGCAGGAATAGTTACGTTTTTTTGGTTGAGCGCAATACCGGACTTAATAGTTGGCTCTATGATATTTCTAATGAATGCTGACTCAGCCCGCGCTATTTTAAAAGCGGCCAATCGGGAACATAAAGATAGTAAGAACTGATCATGCTTGAAGCGATTTTTTTAGGGATAGTCCAGGGACTTACCGAGTTTTTGCCTATCTCCTCAAGTGCTCATATCCGCATTCTTGGAGAATTTCTTCCTTCTGCCCAAGATCCAGGGGCAACTTTCACTGCCATAATGCAGATTGGAACAGAGATTGCAGTCTTGATTTACTTTAGATCTGATATCGCAAGACTTGTTATCTCATCGCTTAGGTGGATTACAAGAAGTGACGAAATCTCAGATCAGAGTAGGGGGGAGGCCCGTCTTGCAGGGCTAATTCTGATTGGCTCGATTCCGATTTTTCTCCTGGGATTTTTTGGGCAGGAATATATTCGTGAGAATTTTCGCTCACTATATTTGATTGCCTTTACACTCATTATTTTTGGCTTACTTCTTGGTCTACTTGATCATTATGGCAAGAAGATAAAAGATCTAGACTCATTAAAAATTGGAGATGGCTTGGCATATGGAATTGCCCAATCACTTGCCCTCATTCCTGGCGTTTCACGCTCTGGAGCAACAATTGCTATGGGAAGGGCGCTGGGATATAAAAGAGAGGCTGCTCTGCGCTATTCATTCCTGCTAGCTATCCCTGCGGTGCTAGGAAGCGGCACTTTTGAATTGATGAATTCAATATCCAAACCTTTAAACGCCTTTTCAATGGGAGAGACTCTGGTTGCAACGATCACAGCTTTTGTTATCGGATACTTAGTTATCTCTTGGCTTATGAAATACGTACAGAGTAAGAGTTTTATGCCCTTTGTTATCTATCGGGTATTGCTCGGCACTTTCCTGCTAGTTCTTTTATCAACAGGAGCAATTACTGCTTAAGGGCTTGCCTAATCACTTTTTCGATTGCTACTAGTTGATCTCTCTGCATCATCCGGCATTGGACAAGGAGCTCCATCGCAGCAGTTAGTTTTCATATGGCAATGAGGGCAGAGCCATCTAGTTGCTATCGGGTCATAGGGGCGCTGGCAGAAATCACAGGGCATCTGATTATTTGCGCTCATGAGATAAGAATATGATTTATGGCTTAGAAACGTTGGACGATGGCGAATTTACTTGAAAGGCGTCTCTCTTGTTGAGGTGAGTGATTCCAGGGTAGATTTTAGTACCAGGTATTTTGAGGGATTGGAGAAAAGCTTTGGGCAAGGCAAAGGTGACCACCGTCATGTTCAATAGCGAAAACCCCGAGGAACTCGTTAATTTTTGGGGCAAAGTATTAGGCGTCGAAGCACATCCTCACAATGCTTCAACTGAACATATTTGGCTGTTTCCGACAGCGGGTGAGAATTTCAAATTAGGTTTTCAGCGAGTGGCAAAAAAATCTTCCGACTCTCAGGAGATTCATATTGATGTAGCGGTAGATGATCTCAATGAAACCGAAGATTTGGTTAAGAATCTTGGCGGCAGTCACGTACAGACCTCGCGCACCAGTAGCGGATTTGAGTGGCGGATCTTGAAGGACCCCCAAGGAAATTCCTTTTGCATCTTCAAAGATTCGGGTCACTAGAACAAAACTAGCTAAAGCTTTCAGTGGACGATACTGGGATCGAACCAGTGACCCCTTCCATGTCAAGGAAGTGCGCTACCGCTGCGCTAATCGTCCGAAGTACGAACTATACATTTCTCAAAATGTATATGTTCTTTGCTTGGAGGTGGAGACGGGATTTGAACCCGTGTAGCGGGATTTGCAGTCGCGGACGACGGGGGTCGAACCCGCGACCTGAACCTTGGCAAGGTTCCGCGCTACCAACTGCGCTACGTCCGCATCTACTGACCTAAGCCAATTAGAGGGTGAAATCTATCGCAATTAGCGCCTTCTGCCCAAGTCTTAAGGTCCTTTGAAGAAAAGACGCACACTTTTTAGGCACCTAGCCTTAAGTTGAAGTGTTTGGGAAGAAACGGGGTTAAGGCTTTTGACGGCCATCTCTACTCCAACTCTAAGATGATTAAGAAACTTACTGCAGCTTTTCATAGTTGGACATTGGGTAATCTAGAGCAGTGAATGTAAGACGCCAGATAAAGTCCACGGCCTATGGCTCGTTGTTATGGCGCGTTTTCATTGGGGTCATTGGTGGATTAGTAACGGTGATTGGTTCAGCTCTTCTCTTTGCGCCAGGTCCTGGACTTCTTGTTCTTCTTGCTGGTCTTGGTATTTTGGCAACAGAGTTTGCTTGGGCATCAAGGGCAATCAAACAGACTAAAG
>JBJOEU010000205.1:0-2926 GCA_046049115.1 Pseudomonadota bacterium | reverse complement strand
GAATCTAAGGGTTTAGAAGAAATTCTGCGTCCGTTCGAGTTAACACTCTTGCAAGAGACTGGATATGCAGCAGCATTGGATTACTGCGTTGAAACCCATAGCGCCCCTATCTCACAAGAACAGTATGTCTACCAACCAGAGCGTGGTGTAAGACCTGTGCAGGTAGATGATCCCGGCCATTGGCCAGTCTTAAGCGGTAAATCCCTCCTGGCCATCGCAGCAGGTGATTTTTCCGATCAAGAAACGCTTTCTGAGAGTAAGCAGTTGATGCGTTTCTTATTGGGCCTACACCTTCAAGATCAAGTGCTCACTACTCGCCAGATTTTGATTGATCTCAAGAAAATCTAGTAATCTACCAACATGAGCACTCCCAATATCCTTGAACTAGGCATCAATATCGATCACGTCGCTACCCTGCGCAATGCGCGTGGCACGATCTACCCTGATCCATTAAAAGCTGCTCGCTTGGCTGAAGAAGCTGGCGCTGACTTAATTACCTTGCATTTACGTGAGGATCGTCGTCATATTAAAGATGCAGATTTAATGGCGCTGCGCCCTTTGATTCAGACGCGTATGAACCTAGAGTGTGCTGTTACCCCAGAGATGATTAACATCGCTTGTCGGGTTCAGCCGCATGACGTTTGCCTTGTTCCTGAAAAGCGTGAAGAGGTCACTACTGAAGGTGGCTTAGATGTTCTTGCTCACTTTGAAGCAGTCAAAGCTGCCACTGCACAATTAAAAGCCGCTGGTATTAGAGTGTCCCTCTTTATTGATCCAGAAGAAGCGCAAATCCAAGCCGCTAAAGATGTGGGTGCCACAGTAGTTGAATTACATACTGGTCGTTACGCAGATCTAGCTGGTGATCAGCAGAAGCAAGAGCTCGAGCGCATCAGAAAAGCCGCGCAGTTTGGAAAAAGCATTGGCTTACGAGTCAATGCGGGCCATGGCTTACATGAAGGAAACGTAATTCCAGTTGCTGGTATTGCCGAGCTATCCGAACTTAATATTGGCCATGCTATTGTTGCTGAGGCACTCTTTAAGGGTTGGCAAAAAGCAATTACGGATATGAAGGCCCTGATGATTCAGGGTAGGGCGCATACATAAAAGATTCAATATCAAATGATCATTGGCATAGGTACAGACATTTTGCAGATCGAGCGGCTTCAAGCGGCTTACGACCGCACCAATGGTCGCCTGGCTGAAAAAATCTTGGGCCCAGATGAGATGTTGGTGTTTAAACATCGCTTAGCCAGAAATCACAAACGGGGTATTGCTTTCTTGGCAACGCGCTTCGCTGCAAAAGAGGCATTTTCGAAAGCCATTGGCCTGGGTATGAGAATGCCGATGACTTGGCGTTCTCTCCAAACACTGAATGAACCAAGCGGCAAGCCAGTAACATCGTATTTAGGTGCGCTCGCACAATTTATGCAGGACAAAAATTGGGAGGCTCAGGTCACCGTTAGTGATGAGCAAGACATGGCAATAGCCCATGTCATCGTAGTGCAAAAATAAAACAACTCTCAAAACATATAAAACTAAAAATTTCGAGGAATGCATGACTAAGTCGACCATGAAGCCAGGCCCAGTTACTTTAGATGTTGTTGGTCTCGAGTTGAATGCAGAGGATCGTCGTCGTATCTTGCACCCCCTTACTGGTGGCGTGATTTTGTTTGGCAGAAACTTTGCTAATCGCAAGCAACTTACCAAGCTGACTTCAGAAATTAAAAAGCTCCGCTCCGATGTATTGATCTCGATTGATCATGAGGGTGGACGTGTACAGCGCTGCAGGACTGATGGCTTTACCCATCTGCCTGCCATGCGCAAGCTCGGTGCACTTTGGGGCTCCAAAAATAAGTCAACAGATAAATCAAAACACGCTGCTGAATTCGCCGCTATTGCGATGGCCGCAGCTACTGCCTGTGGATACATCCTAGCTGCCGAGTTAAGAGCTTGCGGCGTGGACTTTAGCTTTACTCCTGTCTTGGATTTGGACTTTGGTCGCAGCGATGTGATTGGGGATCGTGCATTTAGTCGTGATCCACAAATCACCTTTGCATTGGCTAAGAGTTTGAACGAAGGTTTACGCCTTGCCGGTATGGCAAATTGCGGAAAGCATTTTCCGGGTCATGGCTGGGCAGAGGCGGATTCTCATGTGGCTATTCCCGAAGATGAGCGTCCATTACAAAAAATTCTGAATGATGATGCTAAGCCTTATGAGTGGTTAGATCTGAGCTTGACTGCAGTGATGCCAGCCCATGTGATCTATCCCAAGGTAGATAAAAATCCAGCGGGATTTTCTAAGGTTTGGCTACATTCCATTCTTCGTCAAGAATTGGGATTTGAGGGCGTTATATTTAGTGATGACCTTTCAATGGAGGGTGCGAGTGTTGCCGGTTCTGTAGTCAAGGGCGCTGATATGGCGCTTGAGGCAGGATGCGACGCAGTCTTGATTTGCAATCGCCCTGATCTTGCAGATCAATTACTCAGTCAGTTGAAGGTTTCTAAAGCAAAACAAGCAGAATCTGCCACTCGACTAAATCGCTTGATGCCAACCGCCACAGCTCCTGCCTGGGATGAGTTACAAGTTGAGGCTCAATACCAGCATGCTAAAGGCTTGCTCCAGCAGCTCAAGCTCATTGCTTAGGCAAGAAAAAAGCCCGGCGTACCGGGCTTTTACTGATCGAGCAAGCTAATTAGTTAGCGCGGCTACGATATTCACCGGTACGAGTATCGATTTCGATCTTATCGCCGGTGTTGCAGAACAATGGTACTTGCAATTCATAGCCAGTAGCTAATTTTGCAGTTTTCAATACTTTGCCTGAACTGGTATCACCTTTAACTGCTGGCTCTGTGTAAATGATTTCACGAACCAAAGAGTTTGGCATTGCTACAGAGAGTGCTTTACCTTCGTAGAACACCACTTCGC
>JBJOEU010000204.1:0-2957 GCA_046049115.1 Pseudomonadota bacterium | reverse complement strand
GCGTGGTTTGTTTGAGTTCAAGATTGATCCGATCAAAGCAATTCCATTGGACGAGGTAGAGCCCGCAAAAGAAATCGTTAAGCGCTTTGCAACAGGTGCTATGTCTTTAGGTTCTATTTCTACTGAAGCTCATGCCACTTTGGCAATTGCCATGAACCGGATTGGCGGTAAGTCCAATACTGGTGAGGGTGGCGAAGATCCAAACCGTTATGTGAATGAACTTAAAGGTATTCCAATTAAGAAGGGTGAAACCTTAGCGAGCATTTTGGGTGACGACGTCGTTGAAGCAAATATTCCTTTGCTTGATGGCGACTCATTGCGCTCCAGAATTAAGCAGGTTGCTTCTGGTCGTTTCGGAGTCACTACTGAATATCTGCGTTCTGCTGATCAGATTCAGATCAAGATGGCTCAAGGTGCTAAGCCTGGTGAGGGCGGTCAATTGCCCGGCGGCAAGGTTTCCGACTACATCGGTAAGTTACGCTTCTCCGTGCCAGGCGTTGGTTTGATTTCTCCTCCTCCACACCACGATATTTACTCGATCGAAGACATCGCCCAGTTGATTCATGATCTCAAGAACGTGAACCCAGCCGCTGACGTATCTGTGAAGTTAGTTTCTGAAGTCGGTGTTGGCACGATTGCTGCCGGTGTTGCTAAAGCCAAAGCTGATCACGTTGTGATCGCTGGACATGATGGTGGTACAGGCGCATCACCACTGTCCTCCATTAAGCACGCTGGTTCCCCATGGGAATTGGGTTTGGCTGAAACTCAACAAACATTAGTACTCAATGGTTTGCGTAGCCGTATTCGCGTGCAAGCGGATGGCCAAATGAAAACTGGTCGTGATGTCGTGATTGGTGCTTTATTGGGCGCCGATGAGTTTGGTTTTGCAACAGCGCCATTGGTTGTTGAGGGTTGCATCATGATGCGTAAGTGTCATTTGAATACCTGCCCAGTCGGTGTTGCTACACAAGATCCTGAATTGCGTAAAAAGTTCTCTGGTAAGCCAGAGCATGTTGTGAACTTCTTCTTCTTTATTGCTGAGGAAGTGCGCGAGATCATGGCTCAACTCGGCATTCGTAAGTTTGATGATTTGATTGGCCGTGTTGATCTCTTAGACACCCGCAAAGGTATTGAGAACTGGAAAGTCCATGGTTTGGATTTCAGTAAGATTTTTGCTGAGCCTAATGTTCCTAAAGATACGCCCCGCTACCAGATTCTGACTCAAGAGCATGGTTTGGGTAGTGCGTTGGATAACATTCTGATCGAGAAGAGTGAGCCCGCATTACAAGGTGGTGAGAAAGTTTCCTTCATTGTTCCGGTGAAGAACGTAAACCGTACTGTTGGTGCAATGCTCTCCGGAGAAATTGCTCAGCGCTATGGACATGCTGGTTTGCCGGATGACACTATTCATATTCAGTTGAATGGCACTGCTGGTCAAAGTTTCGCTGCCTTCTTGGCACGCGGTATTACCTTGGATCTAGTTGGCGATGGTAATGACTACGTTGGTAAAGGTTTATCTGGCGGACGTGTGATTGTGCGCGCACCACATGAGTTCCGTGGTGATACAGCTAAGAACATTATTGTTGGCAATACCGTTCTTTACGGTGCAATCGGCGGCGAAGCATTCTTTAACGGCGTAGCTGGTGAGCGTTTCGCAGTACGTAACTCTGGTGCCACAACGGTAGTTGAGGGTACTGGCGATCACGGTTGTGAATACATGACTGGTGGCACTGTAGTGGTCTTGGGTGCAACTGGCCGCAACTTTGCAGCGGGTATGAGTGGTGGTATTGCTTATGTCTACGATGAGGATGGCCTCTTTGAAAAGCGTTGCAATACCAGCATGGCGACTTTGGAAAAAGTATTGCCTTCTGCTGAGCAGATTGCCCAGATGCCCCAGTCACAGTGGCATGCCCCTGTTGATGTTAAAGATGGTGGCGAGCGCATGACTGATGAGCAAATTTTGAAGGGCTTGATCGAGCGCCATTTCCGTCACACTGGTTCTGAGCGCGCTAAAGCACTCTTGGCTGATTGGGAAAATGCCCGCAGTCGTTTTGTGAAGGTTCTACCTACTGAGTACAAACGTGCTTTAGGTGAACTGTGGGAAAAAGCACAAAACAAAACTGTTGCAGCCTAATCAATATAGACATTAAGAAAAGATACTAAGGATTCGATATGGGTAAAGTCACTGGATTTATGGAGTTTGAGCGCGTAGATGAAACTTACGAAGCTCCCGTTAAGCGCCTACATCACTACAAGGAGTTTGTTGCAGCACTGACAGATGATGAGGCTAAAGTGCAGGGTGCACGATGCATGGATTGCGGTATTCCGTTTTGCAATAATGGTTGCCCTGTAAACAACATCATTCCTGACTTCAATGATTTGGTATTCCATGATGACTGGAAGAATGCATTAGATGTTTTGCAATCTACCAACAACTTCCCTGAGTTCACTGGCCGTATTTGTCCTGCGCCTTGTGAGGCTGCCTGTACCTTGGGTATCAATAGTGATGCGGTTGGAATTAAGTCAATTGAACACGCCATTATTGATAAGGGTTGGGAAAATGGTTGGGTTAAGCCGCAGCTACCTAAAACTAAAACGGGTAAAAAAGTTGCCGTTGTTGGTGGTGGGCCTGCTGGTATGGCGACTGCGCAGCAGTTAGCGCGCGTTGGCCATGATGTCACCGTATTTGAAAAGAATGATCGTGTTGGCGGATTGTTGCGCTACGGTATTCCTGATTTCAAAATGGAAAAATGGCTGATCGATCGTCGTGTAGAGCAAATGCAAGCTGAAGGTGTCAAGTTTGAGACTGGCGTATTTGTTGGAAAAGAAGCAATCGGCGCTGAAGTAAAAAATTACTCTACAAAAACGGTTTCACCTGATCAGTTGATGAAAGATTTTGACGCTGTAGTGATTAGCGGTGGATCAGAGCAGCCGCGTGACTTGCCAGTCCCTGGCCG
>JBJOEU010000203.1:0-2963 GCA_046049115.1 Pseudomonadota bacterium | reverse complement strand
TTTCTCATGCAAAGCGATTAAAACGAATTAAGCAGCTTTACGGCTTTTTGCAGCTGGCTTAGCTACTGCGTATTGGCCTTGAAAGTTAGCCATTGCAGCTTCAACACTTTTCTCAAAGTTTGCGAAAGCATCAGTTGCTGAAGCGCGAACTTGGTCAAACTGTTGAAGTGAAGTTTCAAATGTAGTTTTGAATGCAGATACAAATGCCTCAGAACCAGCAGGAGCTGTCTTAGTGGCTTCTTTAACAAACTTCACCATGTCAGCACGTGCGTCATCAATAGAAGCGTCAACTACGTTAGCAACTTCTTTATTGCTGTTACGCAGAACTTTGTTTACCTTAGCTTGGTAAGCAGCAGCGTACTTAGCAGCTTCTTGTGCTGTTTCTGGCTGAGCCAATTTTGCCAACTGTTGTGCATCTTTGATTGCCAACAATTGAGCGCTTGCATCTTGAGCAACAACTAAAGCATCTTTAGCGGCAGCTTGATTGATTTCAGCTAATTCTTTTGCGCTTTCAACAGCTACTTGAGCCAAGAACTTAGCGTTTTCAACAGCTTTAGTTTGAGCTTGAGTCATTTGGTCGTTTAATTGATTCTGGAACATGGTGTTTTCCTAACTTTTTTAAATTGATAAAATTTATTGCGATGCACCATTGTAAAAAAGTTTTTATTGCACTGCAAGAATTATTTGCGGCAACGCAACAAAAAGATCAAAAACCCCATTTTTTGATTAAAAACAGGGGGTTGGGAATCGAAATCATTCGGATTAAAGTGGTGATTTAAGGCAAAAACTAAGAAAAAGCAAAGAAAAAACCACCCGAAGGTGGTTTCAAACTACTGGCGGAAGAGGCGGGATTCGAACCCGCGGTAGGCTATTAACCTACGCACGCTTTCCAGGCGTGTGACTTAAACCGCTCATCCACCCTTCCGTACAAGCCGTTTATTATACGTTTCCCGGAAGGGTTTCCTCTAAAAGCCTCATTAGCTAATTAAACAGACTCTTTGAGCTGATCTAAGATTGCTGGATTTTCAAGGGTTGAAGTATCTTGGGTAATCTCTTCACCTTTAGCTATGACGCGAAGCAAACGACGCATGATCTTGCCAGAACGGGTTTTAGGTAAGTTATCACCAAAACGAACATCCTTTGGCTTAGCGATCGGACCGATCTCCTTACCTACCCAGTTCCGTAAATCAGTCGCAATCTTCTTCGCTTCGTCACCGGTTGGGCGTCCGCCCTTCAGAACTACGAATACGCAGATGGCTTCACCCGTCAACTCATCAGGACGACCTACTACTGCAGCTTCAGCAACCAAAGGATTGGCAACCAAGCAAGATTCGATTTCCATCGTACCCATGCGGTGGCCAGAGACGTTCAACACGTCATCGATACGACCCGTAATCGTGAAGTAGCCAGTATCTTTATTACGGATTGCGCCGTCACCTGCCAGATACAAAGTACCGCCCAACTCTTCGGGGAAGTAAGACTTCACAAAGCGATCGGGATCGCCCCAGATCGTACGAATCATGGAAGGCCATGGACGCTTCACAACCAAAATGCCGCCGTGACCATTTGGAACATCTACACCTGCCTCATCCACAATCGCCGCCTGAATACCAGGCAATGGCAATGTGCATGAACCTGGAATCATCGGAGTTGCGCCTGGCAATGGTGAAATCATGTGACCACCAGTTTCGGTTTGCCAGAAGGTATCTGCAATTGGGCAACGTGAGCCACCCACATTTTCGTAGTACCACATCCACGCTTCTGGATTAATCGGCTCGCCGACTGAACCCAAGAGACGCAAGGAAGACAAGTCATAACTCTTCGGATGCACCGCCTGATCATTACTACATGCCTTGATCAATGAACGAATCGCTGTTGGCGCGGTGTAGAAAATCGTTGCCTTGTGCTTTTGGATCATGTCCCAGAAACGACCCGCATTTGGGTAGGTTGGAACACCCTCAAACACAATCTCCGTAGCGCCTACTGCGAGTGGGCCGTAAGTAATGTATGAGTGACCTGTTACCCAGCCGATATCAGCAGTACACCAAAAGACATCATTTGGTTTAATGTCAAAGGTCCACTTCATTGTGAGAATCGCCCACAAGAGGTAGCCGCCTGTAGAGTGTTGCACTCCCTTAGGCTTGCCGGTTGAACCGGATGTGTAGAGAATAAATAGTGGGTGTTCAGCGCTGACCCACTCTGGCTCGCAAGTACCGGATTCATTAGCGACGATTTCTTGCATCCAAACATCACGGCCCGCTGTCATGGTGACATCGTTACCAGTGCGCTTGTTGACGATCACATGCTTCACATTAGGACATTCGCCAGTCGACAGGGCCTCGTCACAAATGGCCTTCAAAGGCAATGCTTTGCCTCCGCGGAACTGTCCATCTGCCGTAATCACGGCTACGGCACCAACGTCAATGATTCGATCGCGTAGCGCTTGGGCAGAAAATCCACCAAACACGACAGAGTGAATTGCACCGATACGAGCACAAGCTTGCATTGCAACAACGCCTTCGATCGTCATCGCCATGTAAATGATGACGCGGTCACCAGACTTAATACCCATTTTGCGAAGTGCATTTGCCATTTTGCAAACACGCTCCAACAACTCTTGATAAGTGACGTTCGTAACAGATCCATCATCCGCTTCAAAAATAATCGCAGTCTTACTGCCAAGGCCATTTTCAACCTGGCGATCTAAGCAGTTGTGGGAAGCATTGGTAGTGCCATCTTCAAACCACTTGTAGAAAGGCGCTTTGGATTCATCGAGAACTTTAGTAAAGGGCTTTTTCCAGAAGAGATTCTCTTTGGCAAGGCGACCCCAGAAACCGTCATAATCAGTGTTAGCTTCGGCACAGAGCTTGTTGTAAGCGTCCATTCCCGGAATGGCGGCGGACTTCATGAAGTCTGCAGGGGGGTTAAATACGCGGTTTTCTTGCATCAATGGTTCCATGCTT